>JAIFNC010000262.1 GCA_020047935.1 Bacteroidota bacterium | reverse complement strand
AAATCGTGCTTCGGGTTTAAGTTCGAATGCCACAATTCATTCAGCTTTTTAGCTTTATGGTTATAATATTCAGCCACTTTTGCGCCCAAATTACGGCTGCCCGAATGTATCATGAGCCAAACGCGGTTGTTTTGGTCTTTTTGCAGTTCGATAAAATGGTTGCCGCCGCCCAAGGTTCCCACTTGCTTTAGTGCCGAAAGATATTGGCTTTTAACTATATGCAGTCGTTCCATATCGTGTCCTTGAGGCATCAAACTTTCGTCTTGCCGTTGGGTTTGGTGCTCAAAACCCAGCGGAATTAAATTACGAATTTCGCCCATTATTTTTTTCAAATTTTCAGAAGGCAATTCTGATGCATCTAAATTAGTTTGTACGGCGCACATTCCGCAACCAATATCGACCCCAACGGCATTGGGAATAATTACGTTTTTGGTTGCAAGCACTCCGCCAATTGGCATTCCGTAGCCCGAATGCGAGTCGGGCATTAAGCAAATTTGCTTAAAGGCAAAAGGCAAGTTTGCCAAGTTTTTTGCCTGATTCATTGCCGATTCTTCTAAATCGTTTAGCCACATTTTAATAGGCAAACGTTCGGTTCCAATAACTTTTTCCATTTTCAGTTGTATTTACACCGCAAAATTAATGCACTGCTGCGCAGTTATTTTGCGTAGTTGAATTTATTTTTTGTTTTTGCGATTTTTTTTCATTCAATTCATTGAACATGGTGTAATAAATAAACACCTGCTTTTTTGTTTTTAACAAAATCATTTAGTATTTTTACATGAAGTTAGTTGTGCTTTTTTCCTAATAGGGCAAACTCTTCGACCAACTATTTTCGTTTAAAAAAATTGATGGCGAATTTTGTTTTAAACCGGTATGCAACGAAAACCATGATGAAATTTAGTTTAAGTTATTAGTTGAAAATGAACAATTTATTGCTAAATAAAAAATAGAAATGAAGTTAAGACAGCTAAAGTGTTATAGTATTTAACCGGGCTTTTGTAATAAAATTACAAAATACGTTTAATAGTTGCAATGTTAACCATCTTTTGATAGGTTAAAATTTAATGATTTTAAATAAGTTTCAATGGATGTAAATTCGAAAAAAAGAATGAAAAACTTAATCGTAAAATGTGTTCAATTATTTTGTATAGCATTTATGCTGCAAAGCAATCCGGTTTTTGCTCAAATCCGAACCATTACCGGAACGGTATATAATGGCATTAGCGGCAAACCAATTGCCGGAATTACGGTAGAAGTAAAAGGAGTAAAAGCTACAGTACAAACAAAAGCGACCGGCGAATACTTATTAGAGATACCCGATACCCTTAAAAAAGTGGAATTTGCCGAATTTGCAGGAAAAGATATTATGGAGATTAAGTACTTGAGCGAAAACGAAATAAACATTTACTTGGCTGATAATGAATTTAAATCGTTATTGGGATTATCGATTGAGGACTTGATGAAGATTAAAGTAATAACAGCCGGCAAGCAGGAACAGCAAATATCGGATGTTCCGGCAAGTGTGGTAGTAATTACGCGTACCGATATTGAAAATTACGGTTTCAATTCAATAGAAGAAATATTGCAAAGCATTCCGGGATTGTATATGGTAGAACAATACAATTGGACAGGAATGACCGGTTTTGGCGTAAGAGGTTTTTTTGCCGAAGGTTCATTTTCAAATATGGTAATCATGGTAAACGGTTCAACTGCCTTGCGCGAAGGGTATATAAACCAGTACATTTTGGCGCGTATTGGCATTCCGGTAGAAGCAATCGATAGAATTGAAATTATAAGGGGGCCCATGTCGGTAATTTATGGCAACGGAGCTTTTTTTGGCGCAATTAACATTATAACCAATAGCCAAAAGACAAGTGAATCGAGTAAAATTACTTCTATGTTTGGCAGTAATAATACCCAAAAATATGCACTGCGGGTCGAATCGAATACCGAAAACGTATCATTGGCATTTAATATCGGCTTTTTTTCTACTGATGGTGTTAACCAACCCTATAGTAAAATGACATCGAATCCGATGGTTGTCATTTCAGACCTTATTCCAAAAACGTATTTGGAATCGGTTGGGCTAACAAACAATGCTACTACCGCCAATCAATTATCGCAAAACAATAAGCATTTTAGTGTAACCGGCAAATTTAAAGGCTTTACGTTCGATGTAGGTTCAACCCGTGCCGAAAAAGGAATACTTTGGCTTGAACCTTCTGCTGCCCCAAACGGGCAAAATGTATTGATAAACGGCTCAAATGCCAATTTTCAATACCAACAGCCTGTTGGCGAAAAATTCAATCTTCATGCGCTGCTAACTTACGGTGCGTATAATTCTATTACACGCTACAATACCAAATCTACTGCCGGTGCCGGTTTTTCGAATATTAATTCTACCAACCTCTTTTTTGAAGTAAATGGAATATATAAGCCAACTGAAACCGCTGATATTACCTTAGGCGTAGTGCGCGAAACAATGCTCAACGCTTCAAACGATGTAGATATTTCGAAGCTTGGAGTAGCCAATAGCTCGTGGCGTATTAAATTAGGCGATCAAATTATCGACCATGAGGTTTATACGCAAATAAACTATAAACCAACCGGAAAGCTGCATGTAATTGGCGGAATACGTGCTACAAAATACGGAAATTATACTTACCAACGCCTTATTGATGAAGGATTGCCTACCGCCAAAATTTTTGAAAAGGAATTTATCGACCATAAAATGCACATTACTTGGCGTTTGGCAGCTATATTAAAGCTAAACGAAAGCAATATTTTCAAAATCATGTACGGAACAGCCATTATATCGCCAAATATGCGGCAAAATGTTACGCGCCTCGATTTGTCCGGTGGCTACCGAACGCAATTAGAACCTTCGTCTATTGAAACCTATGAAATTGCGTATAATGCTATTTTTTCAAGCAAAATTTACTCTACGCTTGCTGTTTTTCAGAACAATTTAGATAAGATAATCGAGAGCTCCGGCGCGTTGGATGACAAAGGTACGTATATGTTGTTAACTCAAAATACGGGTAAAATTCAAACCAACGGTGCAGAATATTCATTACAATTAAAACCCATGAAAAGCCTGGATATTCAGCTAAGCGCATCCTATCAACTATCGAAAAACAATAAGCAATCGTGGGAAAATATTGCTTTGGGTTATTCGCCACAACTGCTTGGATACATTAAAATTGCGTACAAACTCAATAAGAAAATTACTATTAGTGCAAATGGCAATTTTGTAGATGAAATGGAAACAAGTTGGCAGCAAAAAGACATAGACCCGCAAATTGGTGCACGTTATGGAGCCTTAGTTCCGGCATATTTTTGTTTGAATGCCAATTTTTTGGTAAAAGATATGTTAATTCGTGGCATGTTTTTCAATACTAATATAATCAATTTAACCAATGCTGAAATTCGATATGCAAATGACCCAGGCAACCGATGGGCCGATAAAGGTTTTGTTACCTATGGCAGAAGAATTATGGTTAGAATAGGTTATGAATTTTAACGTTAAATTATGAAAAAAATTATAATCATATTATTCTGTATTATGCAATTTGCAGCGTATTCAACAGCACAGTCGGTTGAATACACCGTAAAGGCATTATTAATTGAAAAATTTGCACGCTTTACCAATTGGGAAACCGATATAACCGGCGAGTATTTTACCATTGCAGTACTTGGGAAAAGCCCTTTTAAGGGTGAACTTGAAAAAAATATTGCCAAAACAATTATTAAAAACAAACCGGTTAAAATTAGTTATATAAAAGACATGAGCGAATGTTTGGATTGTAATTTAGTTTTTGTTTGTGCTTCGGAAAAAAATAAGTTGCCTATGGTTTTAAGTACATTAAATACAAAACCGGTTTTGGTAATATCCGACTCTTTTGGGTTTACTAAAAAAGGCGTACACATGAATTTTTATTTTGACAGCGAAGGTCAGGTAAAGTATGAAATAAACCCTAAAGCATTAGAAAAATCTAACCTATCCGTAAATATGCAATTGCTTAAATTTGGTAAAATAGTTAATTAATGGTTAATTATTAGATAACAAAAATGAAAATTAAAAGAACAACAATTGATAATTAACAATTAACAATTATCTAAATGAATTTATTGAAGAATTTCAAAATACGACAGAAAATTATACTTATTGTTTTTGCAATTTCAGCAATTTCAATACTTACAGGCAATATTATCAATTATTTTTACGAAGTAAATAATTCGAAACAACAACTTATTGCCAATACCATACTGCAAGCAAAATTAGTAGCCGAAAACACTTGGTTTACCATCGAATTTAACTATCCGAAAGATGCGGCTGAAATATTGGGAAACCTGCATACCATACCCGATATTGCCGATGCAATACTCTATAAAACCAACGATACCCTATTTGCCTCGTACCACCTGCCCGGTAGCAGTGTAACTAAAATGCCCGATTTTTTGAAAGATACTACTGCCATTATTAAAGGCGATTACTTGCACATAAAACAATTGGTTCAAACCAAGGAAAATGTGTACGGATATATTTATATAAGGTCGGTAATAAATTGGGAACAGATTGTATATAAAAGAATTACCGTACTGATAATAATTAATATACTAATTCTTTTCATTGTGTTAATTCTTGCATTCTTTATGCAACGCTCTGTTTCTGAGCCTATTATTAAGCTTACCGAGAAAATGAATTTGATTGCAAAAAACAAAGATTACACAATTTCACTTCAAAATAAAGGTAAAGACGAAATAAGCGAGTTGTATACAGGCTTTAATTACATGCTCTCCGAAATAAACAAACGAGAAACCGAATTGCAAAATGCATTTAAATTATTGAAAGAAAGCGAAATAAAATGGCAATTTGCTATAGAAGGCGCGGGCGACGGACTTTGGGACTGGAACATTGCAACCAATGAAGTCTATTTTTCGCCGCAATGGAAAGCACTCATTGGTTTTGCAGACCATGAAATTGCGAATAGTTTTGATGAATGGGAAAACCGATTGCATCCGGATGATTTAGAGTCGAGCCATGCTAAAATTCACAGTTACTTTAGTGGCAATACCGAATTGTACATTAATGAGCACCAACTTTTATGTAAAAATGGTTCCTATAAATGGATTTTGGCTCGCGGAAAAATAATTGATTGGTCAATCGACAGAAAACCATTACGAATTATTGGTACACACTCCGATATTACCGAACGGAAACTTTCCGAGCAAACCATGGTCGATTTAAACAAGCAACTTTCGGTATTGAATCAATTGGTAAATCTTTCTTTGCAGTCGGCATCGGTTGGTGCATGGTGGATAGATTTTACCGAAGATGATACATTTCATGCACTCGATACCACGGTTAATTTAATTGCAATGCCTTTAAATAACGGTATCTATAAACTTAGTGCATGGATTGATATTCTGCAAAAAACAAGCAAATTCGATGCAAATTTTAAACAGATAATTGACCACTCCTTAGAACAATTTGCCGGCACTGTATCGGGTAAATACCAAATATATCGAGCAGTTTATCCGGTTTTACTACCCGATAATTCAATACGATGGATTGATGCCAGAGCTGATGTAGCGCAAAGAGATGCGAATGGTTTTGCGCTGTCAATGACCGGTACGTTAATTGACATTACCGAACGTAAAAAAGCCGAACAAGAATTGGAGCAATACCGTAATCAGCTCGAAACGCTGGTAACAACCCGAACCACTGAATTATTGATAGCCAAAGAGCAAGCCGAAGGTGCCAATTTGGCAAAAAGCGAATTTCTATCGAACATGAGCCATGAGTTACGCACGCCTTTAAATGCAATACTCGGATTTTCGAAACTTATACGCTACCAAAAAAACATTACCGATGTTCAGAAAGACCAATTGACTACCGTGCACCAGTGCGGTGAGCATTTACTTTCGTTAATAAACGATATTTTGGACATGAGCAAAATAGAAGCGCATAAGTCGGAACTAATTATAAGCGAAGTTAGTTTACCCGAAATGCTAAGCACGGTTTTCAACATACAAAAAGTAAAAGCCGACGAAAAAGATTTGGAATACGTTTTGGAAAAAAAGGCATCGCTTCCGCACTATATTAAAGGCGACGAGCGCAAGCTAAAACAAATTATGCTCAATTTGATAAACAATGCCATAAAATTTACCGACGAGGGAAAAATAACCATTCGCGTCGATTTTAATGACCCCGAAAGCACGTTTATATTTGAAGTAGAAGATACCGGCATTGGTATACCGGTTGAAAAGCAAGAAGAAGTTTTCGAACCCTTTATGCAGCATACCGGCAAAAAACTGTTTGCCGAAGGTACCGGCCTAGGGCTTTCCATTACCAAAAAACTAATTGAAATGATGGACGGCACCCTTTCATTAACCAGCGAACCCGACAAAGGCAGTATTTTTAGGGCTGAAATTCCGATTAAACAAATAGCAGATACCGCACTTGAAAGTATGAAAAATGAAGTTAAAATATTAGGCTACAAGGGCGAACGGAAAAAAATACTGATTGTTGACGATAATAATACCAATGTTTCCTTGCTTATTTCGATTCTTGAGCCTATGGGTTTTATAGTAGAAATTGCTGAAAACGGATTTAATGCCTTGCAAAAACTGCCTACTTTCAAGCCAAATTTGGTATTGCTCGATTACCGAATGCCGGTAATGGACGGCTTAGAATTTCTTGAACAAATAAGGCAAAATGACGAACTAAATCATATAAACGTTATCGGCATTTCTGCAACGGTTCATCATAAAGAAATTAAACAGCATTTTCACGATTTATGCAACGATTTTATTCCAAAACCAATTGATACAACGTTGCTATTCGGTAAAATGCAGAAAATATTGCAAATAGACTGGGTACATGAAAGTATACCCGAAGAATTAGGGGCAGCGCCAAGCACCGAATTGGTTTTTCCGGGTAAAGAGGTAGTGCTTGCAATTACTGAAAATGCAGAAATAGGAAATTTTATGGGTATGATGGAAATAATTGAAAATTTGGAAAACGAAAATACTAACTTTATAAACTTTTGTAATAATATTAAAAGGTACATTAAGAATTACGATAGAGATAGTATATTGAGATTTCTTGAAAAATAAAACTTTTATGAAAAAGGAAATTATTCTATTAGTAGAAGATACAAAATCGACCATTGAACTGGTAAGTACCACCCTTATTGAAAAAGGTTATGCGGTGTCGGTAGCTACAAACGGTATACAGGCACTGGAAATTGCACCTAAACTGCAGCCCTCGTTAATTTTGCTGGATATTCTTATGCCCGGTTTAGATGGATACGAAACATGCAAACGCTTAAAAGAAAACGACTTAACTAAAAATATTCCGGTTATTTTCCTTTCGGCATTGGCAAAAGCATTCGATAAAGTAAAAGCTTTTCAGGTTGGCGGAGTAGATTATTTAAGCAAACCGCTCGAAATGGATGAACTGCTTGTTCGTATGCATACACACCTTAGCATAAGCAGTTTACAAAATAAACTGAAAGAAGCCAACGAAAAACTGGAAGAAAAAGTTCAGCATCGGACCACCGAACTGGAGGAAACCAATAAGCAATTAGCATTGTCAGTAGGTGAACTTTTTCGAAAATCGGATGCCTTGCAAGAAAGCAACTTGGAATTGCATAAAGCCAAGGAAAAAGCTGAGGAAAGCGATAGGTTAAAGTCGGCATTCCTTCAAAACATGTCGCACGAAGTACGAACTCCTTTAAATGCCATTTCCGGTTTTTCGCAACTCCTTGCCATACCCGACCAAGCACCGGAAAAACTCGCAATGTATTCTGAAATGATTAATGAAAGCAGCAATAAACTAATTGAAATTATTACCGACGTTATTGAAATATCGCAAATTCATACCAACCTTGCCAGGGTAAAATTGACCGAAATAAAGTTAGTGCCGTTTATTAATTGCATTGTAGATGGCTTTACCGAAAAATCGAAAACAAATAATAATACCCTGGTATTAAATAACAACATTAAGAACCATCAATACACCACAACAACCGACAGCGAAAAGTTGAAACGAATTCTGATGCATTTAATTGACAATGCGCTAAAATTCACTTCGCAAGGTGTTGTTAAAATTACATCCAATTTGGTCGATGTGCAAGGTACTGAATCGTTGCAAATTACAATTTCAGACACCGGAATAGGAATTTCGGAAGAAATGCTGCAAATTATTTTCGAACCTTTCAGGCAGGTTGAAACCGGAATTATACGAAACTTTGGAGGCAACGGCTTAGGGTTGGCAATTTCAAAAGCCTACATTAAACTACTAACCGGCTCGCTTACCGTAACATCCGAAGTTAATAAAGGTACAACTTTTATTGTTGAAATTCCGGTAATGAATGAAAAAGTAATGGCAAATACATTAGCAAAAAATGAGCAAAAATATGCTATACGTACCGTGCTCATTGCCGAAGACGAATATTCAAATTACCAATATTTAGTTGAATTGTTTGAAGAATTTGGTTTTAAAATACGCTATGCCGAAAACGGACAAAAAGCAATAGACATAACCCGAACCGATAATTCTATCGATTTAATTTTAATGGATATAAAAATGCCGGTAATGGACGGATATACCGCTGCCGGAATAATTAAAGCATTTCGCTCCGATTTGCCCATAATTGCGCAAACAGCTTATGCATTGGAAAGCGAAAAAGATAAATACATAGGAATATTTGACGATTATATTACAAAACCTATAAATGCAAAACTACTGAAGCAAAAAATACTGAAATACATGGACAAATAGACAGCTAAAACTAAAGGTAGTTTTAAATGAAAAAAACCGAAAATACATTTTTAACTATGTTGAAGAGGAATTATTGAAACGAGAATAATTCATTTAGTAACCATAAAATACTTAAATTGAAGAACAATCCACAACGAGAAAATAACAGCCGCTAAAAGCTAAAAAAAGCTATTTTTGTGAAGTTTTATGTTTTTAAAGAAAAAACGCTAAAAAATTTAGCAATGCGCAATTTTCTATATATTATTTATGCAATTTTAATCGTTTTTGTATTCGGACGCTTTGGTAAAATTATTTTGGTAATGTTGCCGGCGTTACTAATTTCGACCTTACTTTTTGTTTTTTGGGGAAAATATTTTAAACGAAAAAAATGAGCATATTTAATTTTTTTAAGAAGAAAAAAGTCGAAGAACCGACTTACGACCCTACCAACTTGAGCGTTTTTGACCTCGAAAAAGGGTTTATTTTTGAGTATAATATGAAAAATTGGGAAGTTGCCGAAGTGTATGAGTACGACTGGGGCAATAATTTTATTACCCGCGAATATAAAATTGACAGCGGCGATGAAGTGCTGTATTTGAGCGTTGAGGATGATGATGAGGTGATTTTAAGTGTAATGCGAAAAATTAAAGCGCGTGCAATTGACGAAAATTTGCCCGAAACCATTATTAAAAACGAACGACCGCCGCAAAAATTGGAATTCGAAGGTAAAATTTATTTGCTGGACGAAGAATTGCCCGGTTATTTCCAAAACATTGAAGAAGACCCCGATAATTGGTCGGAGTTTATTTCGTGGGATTATGAAGACCAAACCGAAAAATTTATACTGTGTGTTGAACAATGGGGCGAACGAAGTTTTGAGGCGGCTGTAGGCTTCTATATAGAACAGCACGAAATTAGAGATATAACGCCGGGCAAAACTAATGTGTAAATTATTTTATTTGAATTATTTTTTGTACATTTGCTCAATAAAACCTTAGGCTATGAACTACAAAATTATTCTTTTTTCAGCGTTTGTTTTGCTGCTTTCGGCTTGCGGTGGCGAAAGTTTCAAAAAAGCTCCGCTCGACAACCTTATACGCGATATGGAAAACCAAAAAGAGTTTTCTATTCTGTTGCACGATATGGATGTACAAGGGAATTTTAGCAAAACCTACATGCATAAATATAAAATAGTTACTGTTAAAGACAGTATTCCGGAAGAAAAAATTACCGATTGGATGGAAGTTTCCAAAGGTACTTTCAACGAACATATGAATAATATGGGCATGGAAATAGCTTCAAAAGATTCAACCGGAGCATTAAACAAAACACCGGCACCTCCGGGCTACGGCAACTATGTAGGCAATTCGCAATACGGCCAATGGCGCACCGGTTCCGATGGCTCAAGCTTTTGGGAGTTCTATGGCAAATACGCCATGATGTCTTCCATTTTTAATATGATGAGTTACCCCGCCCGACGCAGTTATTATGACGATTACCGCGGTAGTTATCAAGGAAGGCAAGCTTATTACGGCCCAAGCGAAAATGGCAGAACTACTTTTGGTACCGACGGAAAATACAACGATACTCAAAAAACCAATAAAACATGGTTCGATAAAGCTTCGAACCGAAGTTTTAAAGACCGTGTTTCGCAACGTGTTTCGCGCAGCAACCGCAGCAGCGGTACTTCTGTCGATAAAACAACTCGCTCATCGTCGCGTTTTTCGGGCAAAACATTCCGTTCGCGCGGTGGCGGTTTTGGCAAATAATTTACACATTAAATCTATTTTATTATGAACAGCATCTTCGACAGTATTTTATCTGCTATTATATATTTAATTGCAACATTTGCCTTGTTTTTTATCGGTAAAATGGTATATTCCCTTTTTCACCCAAAAGTTAATGTAAAAGAAGAATTGGTTTTTAAAGACAATTTTGCCTTTGCAACAGCGCATGTGGGCTATTTTATAGGCTTGTTGCTGGCTATAGGCAGTGCACTTTCCGGTCCGTCCGACGGCATTGTTTCCGACCTTATCGACCTTACAATTTACGGTTTATTGGGCATTGTATTGCTTAACTTTTCGGTATTTATTAATGCAAAAATTATTTTACGAAAATTTAATGTTGCAAAAGAAATACTTACCGACCAAAACACCGGAACCGGAGTTATTGAAGGTGCCAATGCCATTGCTACCGGTTTAATAATATTTGGAGCAGTGTCGGGCGATGGCGGAAACGTTTTTACAACCGTTGGTTTTTGGATAATTGGTCAGACCTTAATTATTGTGTCAACCATAGTTTATGCTGCTTTACTTCCTTACGATGTGCATGAACAAATTGAAAAAGACAATGTGGCTGCCGGAATTGGTTTTGCAGGTGCTATTATTGCTATTGCAAACTTAATTCGTTATGCCCTTATGCCCGATTTCGAAAGTTGGACCATATCGTTTACTACCATTGGCATCGATTTTTTAATTGGTATGGCATTTTTGCCTATTGCACGTTTGGCTGCCGATAAAATTTTGCTTCCCGGGCAAAAATTGACCAATGAAATAGTAAACCAAGAAAAACCCAACCATGGCGCCGCGCTTATTGAAGCGTTTGCCTACATTGGCGGTTCGGTATTAATTACTTGGGCTATTTAAGGCAGTTTTGAATAGAATAAAAAGCCACCGGAATTTTATTTCGGTGGCTTTTTACTTTAAAAAGTACAGCAGAAATATTGGCTATTTATTTACTGCAGCAATAAGCGTATTTTTAAGCAACGAAACAATGGTCAT
>JAIFNC010000328.1 GCA_020047935.1 Bacteroidota bacterium | reverse complement strand
CATTGTCTACAAAATTTTGCGGCAAATTATATTGGTGCGATGGTCGATTGTGGCAGTCCATGCAGTCCATGCGACGCGATTTAAGTTTCGAAAATTCAGCTGCATCGGGCATTTCGTCGGCAAATTCGAAAATAGTGGTATCGCCGGTTTCTTTATTAATTTTTCGTACCCACGGAATACTTTCGCGAATTCGGTCGGTATGCACATAATCAATTGCAATGTTCGGATTTATATGCCAATGTATACCGTTTGCCAAGCCTTTGGCGCTGTGGTCAGAGCCAACTTTAAGATTCATATCTATCGACCATTCGGTGTTGGTTTCGTCGGCTAAGTAATGTTTAAATTTTTTAAGCGCATCCGAATAAAATTTTTCGGGCCAGTGGCAACGTGCACAAGTTTCTTGTGCCGGACGCAAGTTTTCAATCGGAGTTTGAATAGGTCGCGGATATATATTTAACGTATAAGCATATACCTGATAAAGGCCCGAAATTTTGGCTTTTACGAACCAATCGGCACCTTCGCCTACGTGGCATTCAACACAAGCAACGCGAGCATGTGCCGAGTTGCTGTACGAAATATATTCCGGCGCCATTACTTGGTGGCACATTAAACCGCAAAACTCATTCGATTCGGAGTAATGATAGGCTTGAAAACTTCCAATAATAGTAAGTGTTAAGAAAACTACCGAGCCAATTGAGAAAATTAGAAAGGCATTTCGGTGCTGAACTTTGTTCAAATTCCAAACCGGCCATATATCGTTGGTTTCGCCCGCTTTAATCTTTTGTTTACGTTTTAAGTGCATTCCAATCGGAATAAGTGCCAAGCCCGACACTATAAATGCCGGTGAAATCATGTAGGTAAATAATCCTGAGTACGCTCCGCCAAAATTGGTAAATAGCGATAGTATAAGCAGTAAAAAGAATATGGTAAGGGAAATAAGGGCTAAAAACACTCCAAAATAGGAGATCCTGTTGTGATATGAATCGGGTAATTTCATAATGTTTAGTGGGTTTGTATTATGCCTACAAATTACGCTAAATATTCAATTAGATTTCTTTTAAAACCATTGATATTTATCAATCTAACGATTGATATTTAAATGCGAATATGCTAATATTTTACGTCTAAATTTCGTAATAATACTTAGAAACACTTTTTTTATACTTTGTGGTTAATAAAGATTAACTTTTTTTATAAATTGTAAAAATTGTGTATATTGTATCCGATTTGATTGGCAAAATGTGTAAATTATATTATGCATAATAAATGCTGTACTTGATTAATATTTACAGTAATTTAAAATGTAATATTTTGAAAACTTAATTATTAAATTATTCAATTTATGAAAAGCAAACTATTTATTGCGTGCTTCTTTTTTTCAACTTTCGGAGTTTTTGCGCAGTTTTTACATTTGGGTATAGGCGGCGGTGCTTCAAAAACTGAGTTAGTGCTTAATCAGAACAATAATTATGGCCAATGGTACTATCCGAACATGCAAAATGAAATTATCGTTTTAAAAGGGATGAAACCGGATAATATGTTTAAGCCCACTGCTTCTGTTTATGGAGTATATTCAGGAAAGCAGAATTATATGGTACGTGCCGATGTGCAATTTTTCTATAATGAAAGCGAATTGGAATATTCTAATTCGGTAGATACCGTTGGATATTTAACAGCGTTTAAATCAATCGCAGGACATCAATCAATGGATTTCCGATATTGGTTTATTGCTTCGAATTTTGAAGCAGGTTATTTATTCTTACCAACCAAGCCGGTTAGACCTTATGTTTTTTGTGGCGTAGGCTTGTTAACCTGCTTAAACATTGTACAAGTTGGCAATTATTTAGATAGTCTGCGCTTTGAAAGAAACCGTAATATTCGAGGCGAGGTTTCTACTTTTAAGCGTTTTTCGCCAAAATTAAATTATGGATTAGGGGTACGCTATCATTCACTTTCAACTGAAATTTATGCTAGCCAAAGCATAGGTAGCATAGATATTTATAAAGAGGAAAATGAAAAAACTTATGAATCTTATTTAATGTATGGTTTTACTGTAAGAATCGATCTATTTACTTTTAATTTAAGCTCAAAAGCTACTAAACTAAAAGTTAAAGAATTAGGAAAATTAAATTAAAATTAAACAAAATGAGACATAACTTAAAATTTCAATTGATTTGTTTATTTCTTTTATTATCATCCACTTTGTTCGTTGGTTGTGTTGATTTTAGAGAAGAATGGGTAGAAATGGCGAATTCACCTTTGCTTTCGAATAGTAAAGCTTCAACTGTCGAATTTTATGATAATTATGAATTGGATACATCCTCTGCAAATAAAGTAGCTAGCTTTGCAATTCCGGCAGGAGCATTTGAAAAAGACAATGTATTATTAAGTATGCATTTTTATAATTTTCCTCTTCTAAATGAAGAACTGCTCACTTTAAACTACGGAATGCAAAGCTTTTTAGGTAAAGATTCGAGCAATGTTTTCGTATATTTTATGGCAAAACAACTTAAAGGCGAACACATTTTTACAAGTACAAAAAAAGTTGATGTAACGCTTAATTTTAAACCTTTAATTATTCATCAGAGTTTAAATTATAGGCTTTTCAAAATAAAAATGCCCGACTATTTTAATCCAATGAGTAATGCAATGGGCGGTTCGAACGGTTACAAAAGTAACGAGTTATATAAAATTATTTCAAGCCGATTTTCGAACGGACTTTCTGAATTATCTGCATTTGGACTAGCAAGCATGCTAAATTGGGAAGAAGTAACCGATGCTGTACTTGAAAGCAGTAAAACAGAAAAAGGATTGGTAACCGCTAAGTTTTCAACAACTAATTTCGATTACGTTTATTGCTTATTTGCCCAAATACTGCCATTTCCAATTATGCGCCATGCAACTAAACTACAATCAGGAGTTGCCATTCTTAACGGAAACCGAATGCCTTCTGAAAGAACAAATTCTGAAATTGAAAATTTCGTATTTGTTGAAATGGATACAAAACCAAAACAAATTTTCTATTACAAAGAATATAAAGATAAAGCTAAGTTGGTTGAGTTTTTAGGCACATTTACGGGTGAAATTCCTCCCAACGTTAAAACGCTTGATGCCATAACCCAACTTTTTCCTATTGATACCATTAAAATGATTAGCAAGGAAGATTTATCGTTGGAAGTTTTGGCCCGAGGACTAAAATCATATTATTATTCCACCGGCGATTTAAATTATAGAGAATTGCGCTTGCCTTTAAAAGTTGAAGAGAAAATAATAGCTGATTTTGGCTGGTACGGAAGCGATTATACTGCCAAAACCGATTGGGATGGCGAAATTCCGGTAATTTCGGTTAAATTAGTTTCGGGGGTTGAATTAATTCTTACCCCTGATTATAAGTACTATTCAATAAAGGGCAACGATTTGGTTAAACATCCATTAGTTTATCGAACATTGACAGAAAACCCAATTTTTATGGAGTTTACAGATTCCGACCTTAAAGGTATTTATCCGTATATTGAAAACGATTCGACCGTAAAATATGCCGGGCAATTGAAGGATAACAGCGTTGTATTCTTCGATAAAACCGGATTAGCAATTGATGTTCTTCAAAGTAGTTTTAAAGTTTCTGAACTTCCGCTTGCTTTGATCAACCTTGCTGCCACCGAAATAGGGGTACCCGACCCCAATTTATGCTCGAAAAATGTAAGTATAACCGGCAAAACGTATTTTAAAATTGAACAATTTGCCGGAAAGGTGCTTTTTTATGAGGCTAATTCATTAATAAAAGCATACGAGCAAGAGTTTTTTAATTCAATACCTCTTGAAATAGCAACTGCGTTAGAACGCGACTTCCCCGGACAATCGGTTGCTGATATTGGTTATTTTCAAGTAAATTACTTACCTGCTTTAGAAATAAAACTGCCCGACGATTCGAAAACGGCATCGGTTACTTACGATTTTGATGGTGTTAAACTTGCTGAAAATACTAAATTAGAAATTGCTGATATTCAAAACGAAGCTGTAAGAACCAAAATTCAGAAAAAATTGGAATGGTATATAGTTGAATCGTGCCAATATGCTGAAGTTTTCGAAAAGCAAAAATTTTACAAGGTGTACATCACCGACTTTCTGACAGGGAAATCAAAGCTGGTGCTTTTTACTGCTGAGGGAAAATATATTTTAGGGCTTGAATAATTTAAAATATAGAAATAAAACATTGAACATCAATTTTAAACTGCCGAAAATGAAGCATAAAACAAATTTAATTTATATACTATTTGTCTGCATTTTTAATGTAGCGTGTGTCGATTATCACGAAGTTTGGAATGAATCGGCAAATATTCCGCTGGTTCAAAAAAACAAATCTTCCGAATTTGTTTTTTTCGATAATTATCAGAACGATACCATTAAAAATGTGCAAGTTGCTTCATTTTCGGTACTTGAAAATGCTTTTGAGCAAGACCGAATTCTGATAGGAATGTATTTTTTTAACTTTCCGTTATTAAATAATGAATTAAGTAAGTATAACTATGGAAATCAGAGCTTTCTGGGCAACGATTCGAGCAACTGTTTTGTTTACTTTATGGCCACCGATGCAAGTAATAACTACATTTTCCAAAGTTCGAAAAAAGTATGCGTTACATTAAATTTTAAGACTTTAAAAAACGATGAAAACTATAAATATAAGCTTTTCCGAATAAAAATGCCCGACTTTACAAAGCCGATTAAAAGCGACGAGGGATATCCGAAAGGTTATAGTCAAATCGATTTGTATGATGTTATTTCGGGACGATTTCCCAATGGGGTAAGCTCCAATTCTTCAACAGGTTTTGCCAGTTTAATGAATTGGGAAGAAGTAACCGATGCTGAAATTAAAGAAAATAGCGACAACAAAAATGAAATTTCGGCTAAATTTCTTACCGACGAGTTTAATTATATATACTGTTTAAGGGCACAAAATCTTCCCTTTTTTATACTGAAAGACGTAAGTATGCAACAACCCGGAGTAGGAATATTTTTTGAAAAAAAAATGCCTTCCGAAAAAGAAAATTCAGGGGTTGAAAATTATTATATGGTACTGATGTGGACATCGCCGGTTCAAGCATACTTTTATAAAGAATTTGTTGATAAAACAATTCCATTTGAATTTTCGGGGATTATAGGAAATTATAAAATCGAGCCTCCGGTTAAACTTCTGGATGAGATTAACGAATTATACCCGTCGTATAATCCGTACTATAACTTTTTAATAGAAGTCTTGGATGACTATTCATTAGAAATTCATGTTGGCGGCATTAAATCGCATTATACATCCTCCGGAGATTTAATTTATCGCGAAATTAGCCTTCCCGATTGGCTCATCGAAAAAATTCAAGCCGATTTTGGATGGTACGATAAATTAGAAAGTTCAATAATTGAAAATACCGAGCAAGGCAATTTATTAAAATTAAGCTTTACATCAGGCACCGAACTGTATTTAAATTCTGAAACCGAATATTTTAAAATCAGGAACAATAATCTAAGTCAGCAACTTCAGTTTTTGCAAAAAATAACGCAAAACGCCGAATTTAAGAATATCAACAGCGAATTGGAGGCAATACATCCTTACATTGAAGATGAATATAATGTTAATTATATGACAGTTATGAAAAATGGGGCCATGCTTATTTTTCATGCCGATGCCAACTTCTCTGAAATGTTTCAGGTCGATGTGCATTTAAAAGAGTTGCCTATCAGTCTTTCTAAAGCTATGACGAGCGAAATTCCAAATCCAAACGAACTTCGCTGTTTTCGTTGTTTTAGCATCAACGGAACTTCTGTTTTTAAGATTGAAGACGACAATGGGAAGGTAGTTGTATATGATGCAAATACGTACGAAAAACTTTATTCGCAAGCAACCTCAACTGATTTTCCGGAACCAATTAAAGAATCGCTTGCAAAAGATTTTCCGAGTTTAACCGTTGAAAGTTTTGCTTTTTATTATATTGAAAACAAACCTGTTTTAAGCTTGGAGTTTTTGCCCAATACTACCATTCAATCGGTTGTATACGATTTTGATGGTAATAGGATGGGAGAAGTGCGAAACTTCGATTTAAATTTATTACCGGAACATATCAGAAAAAACATTACAGATGGTTTGGTGAAAAAAACTTTCCTTTCTATGGATATTTACGAAATATTTGGGAAGCAAAAGTTTTATAAGGTATATGCAAAAAATACGGATACCGGAGTAACGAAAACAATATATTTTAATTTTGAAGGCAGGTACATTATGGAACTTTAAAATGCAATGAGGCAGCAGTATTTGTGTTCTGATTGTAAATTATTACGAATTAATTTACTGCTAATAAATTGTTTAGGATAGAAATAATTAATTAAAACATAACAATGAAACAAATAGGTGTACTAATTACGCTGCTTATTGTTGTTTGGGCAAGCAATGCCCAAAAATTAAGCGTTCAAACCGGGCATTCCGACCAAGTAAATGCACTTGAGTTTAGCCCCGACGGCCGATTCTTGGCTTCCGCCGGAAACGATAACAACATTATTTTGTGGGATGTAAAAGCGAATCGGCAGTTCGTTATACTGAGCGGGCACACGCAAAAAGTGAATGCTATTTCGTTTCATGCTACTGAAAAACTTATTGCAAGTGCTTCCGACGACGGAACAGTGCGTGTTTGGGAATACCCTTCGGGGCGATTTATTAGATCGTATAGTTTTACCGGTGCGCCGATTAAATCGCTCGATTTTGCCCAAAATCCTAATTTATTGGCGTGCGGCAGCCAATATGTATACTTAATCGACATTAAAGCCGAAAAGGTTGTGAAAAAATATGGTGCTAAAGCTCGTGATTTTTACAATTCGGTTTCGCTTAATTCCGATGCTAAACTGTTGGCATTTGGCGGATTGCACGAATATCACGTAACATTAATAGATACTGAATCGGACAAAGAGAGCGACAAGTTTAGCATTCAAACAAACCAATTACGCTTTTCGTCCGATGATAAATATTTATTTGCTGCCGGAAAAACCGGTAAAGTTGCCCGATTTAAAGTTCAAGATAAAAAACTTTTCCAAACCAATTATCGAATTGCTGCCAGCCGATTGAATCAGTCGTTTAGTTCAATTGATATGAACACTGACTTTTTTGTGGGTGCAAACCAAAATCAGCTAATATATGTGTTTGGGCAAAGCAACGGACATTTAAAAAATATTCTGAAAGGGCATTTTTCCGATGTGCTTACCATTAGTATTAGCCCTGATGGTAAATATTTAGCCAGCAGCGGAAAAGACCGTTTTATTATTCTTTGGAATTTGGAAAAAGGTCGATTGGTTAAAGTGCTTACCGGAACCGGAATTCGAATTATGGACATTGAGTTTGGAGCCGACGGACAATCGTTGGCATTAGGTTATTCAAACGGTGTTTTCCGAATTTGGGATTTAGCAACGCAAAGTAAAATTATTACCAATAAAGCGCCCGAAAGTGCTTTCTATAAAGGAACTAACGAATGGACCTATTCAATTGCCGGTTTCAATAGAAATTTTGAAGGCGATAAATTGTATGTAAAAGCAAACCTTAACCGTATTGGCATAAAAGGCGAAAAATACCCCGAAACGCGCGAAGATTTGCTGGTTTGGGAACATGGATTGAACTATCCCGACAGCTTGTTGAATAAATATACCTTACTTAAAGGCGATGCAACCAATAAATATCGAAAATTCGAACTTACCGATTCCATGGTACAATGGTACGATTTTGCCGAAACCCACCAACAGCGCAAAGCCTTGTTTAACACCTTCAAATTTAAAAGTCCGCAACCGCATGTTTTTTCGGTGAAGCCCGGGTTATCGGTTTTAAGTGCCAATATGAAAAGCCTTAAACCTACCGATAAACTTCGCAAAGTCAGACTGGATTTAATTCACCGACAATTAAGCAATGACGGCAGTTTGCTGTCAGGCATCGTTTTTAATGCTAAAACCGATAATGTTTGCAAGGTATTTAACAGTTCAACCGGCGAAGAATTGCTAAGTTTTCCGTTAGATACTTTCGTAAATTTCAGCGGAATAAGCCCCGACAACAAATTGGTTTACACGGTAAACGAAGCTAAACAAATTATAGAAGTTTGGAATTTGGAAACTAAAACTAAAGCTTACCAATTAAAAGGGAATAAGCCGGTTTCGATTAATATTCAAGAAAATTTGCTTATATCGAGCGATGTAGATGGCATGCTTTATATGCACAATTTGCAAAGCGGCGAAATGCTGTATCAAGTACCAAGCGGACATACGGGTTATATTTCCGATATTAAATTTAATACCGAATACAGCTATTTTGCTACTGCCAGTTACGACGGTTTGGTTATTTTTCGCGATACCAAAACCGGTGCGCAAAAACTCAGCTTAGCGTCATTTAACGACAACGATTTCATCTTTATTCATCCCGAAAATTATTATTTTTCGAGTACCGGAGCTATGCACAATGTGGCATTTACTATTGATGATAATTTGTATTCGTTCGAACAATTCGACCTAAAATATAACCGACCCGATATTGTGTTGGCTAATTTGGGGTATACACCAAAAAATGTGCTTGAAGCCTATAATAAAGCTTATTTAAAGCGTGTACGAAAATTAGGTTTTCAGCCCGAACAAATTACAGCTAATTTTCATATTCCCGAAATAGCTTTGGAATTTCCCGATGGCTTGGAAATTGAAACCGAAAACCGAACGTTCAACGTTAAGTACCTTGCTTCCGATACCAAAACTACGCTAAAAACCATTAATGTTTGGATAAACGATGTACCTATTTTTGGGCAGAAGGGAATAAATATCGAAAATTTGGCCGTTAAAGAATACAACCAACAGCTCGAATTACAACTTTCTGCCGGAAATAATAAAATCCAGCTTTCGGCCGTAAATGCCGACGGAGCCGAATCGCGCAAGGAAACTTTCGAAATAAACTATAACGGAAAGGTTAATCAACCAAAACTTTATATTGTTGCCGTTGGGGTTTCTAAATATTTAGATACCAAGAAAAACCTTGATTTTGCCGTAAAAGATGCCACTGATATTACGAATTTATTTTTAAGTCAAAAACGGTACAGCGAAATTATTATCGATACCATTTTTAACCAATCGGCTACCAACGAAAATATTTTAAAAGCCAAGCAAAAACTGCTTGCCACCAATTACGACGATGTGGTGTTGGTGTTTTTTGCCGGACACGGTGTGCTAAGCAAAGATTACGATTATTTTTTAGCTTCTTATACCACCAATTTCGACAACCCAACCACCGGTCTTTCGTATGAGAATTTAGTGTCGCTGTTAGACAGTATTCCTGCACGCAATAAAATTTTGCTTATGGATGCTTGCCATTCGGGCGAGGTAGATAAAGATGCCATTGCCGAAAAGGAAAAAGCCTCGCAAAGTTCGGGCAAGCGTAAGTTCCGCGCCGGTACCGATGTAGCGTATAAAAACCTCGATAACAGCATGGAATTGATGAAAAGTTTGTTCGCCGATTTCCGACGTGGAGTGGGAGCGCCCGTTATTTCGAGTGCCGGCGGAACCGAATATGCGCAGGAAAGTAAAGATTGGGGCAATGGAGTTTTCACCTATTGTTTGCTGACCGGATTAGGTACCAATAAAGCCGATTTAAACCGCAATGGTTCGGTTTCAATTTCCGAAATGCAAAAATATTTGTCGAAAAAGGTGCCCGAACTTACCAATGGAACACAAAAACCTACATCGCGCGTTATGAATTATTCGAACGACTTTATTATTTGGAAAAAATAGCTTATTTTAAATCAAACCTATAAAACAATTTATTATGAAACAGCTAAAGTTTATTTTGGTTATTGCCTTTTTGGTATTTTTTACAAGCATTAATGCACAGCAGTACAAAGTGTTAAAGGTAAAAGGAACGGTAAAAGTTAACAACACAGCCTTAGCGCAAGGCAGTACGGTAACCATTAAGCCAACCGATAAAATTAGCTTTGCACCTTCGAATGCAGTTGCGGCGGTTTTTAGCAATGCCACCGGATTGGCTGCTTTGTACGATGAAAAGTCAGCGGGTTCTGCTTCTGTTACCGCTTTGGTTGAGGGGCAAGTGGCTGCCTATTTTAAACTTTCGAAAAAAACAACCGGAACTCGCGCCGGCGAAATGGTTACCAGAATTGACCTCGAAAATCATTTTGGACGAGATAATTATTTGGTTTTGGCAGGCGAAATTAAACTGAAAATTAATGCCAAATCGTTTCCTATGAACACAAATAACTTCTTTATAGTTAATTATAAACTCGAAGGCGAAGCTGAACGAATTGATAAAATGCTCAGTTTCGAAGGCGATTCGTTAAAAATAAACCGTGAAGAAATTTATACCGTTGATGGTAAATTGGTAGATAACGCTAAAGTAAGCGATTTTAAATTCATTTATTACAATGCCGAAACCGAAGTGTCGGATATAATTTGCAGTTTTCATCCGGTTTTCCCTATCGATTCTGAACTTGCTGCAGAAGTGCAGGCTTTAGTAACCGACCTAAAAGCAGCCAATAAAACCAAAGAGCAACTAATGGAGGAAATTACCAATTACCTTAACGATATGTACGGCAAACCCGATAAAGACAATTTGTTGCTTTGGGTAAATAAAAATATTAAATTTTAAGTTTCAACATGAATACTAAAAAATTCATCATAAGCATTATAGTAAATTCGATTATAATGCTTGTTTTAACCATCTTCTTGCTCAATCAGCCCGTTGTTCACGACGATGAAAAGGCATTGATTCAGTTTACTGCCGACTGGAAAGCGCAACTCTTGGGCGAAGATGAAACCCAACTGCAAGATAGTTTCTTGTTTATCAACATTTCGAACGACAAGGAACTGATAAGGCAACCCAACGAGCTGGACGGTTTGGGGCTTGATGCCGCAAGTTTGGTTGAAGATACCGCCACAGTTACTGCAACAATCGGCGCCGAAACTGCCGAAAATGCCGGCGGTTTGGATGTAGGCGACGTATTGGGCGATTTGTTTGCCGACGAAACTGCTTCAACCGATACTGCAACCAATTCGTACAAAATCGAATATCCGTACGGAACTTTCACCATAAGCAATCGCGCAGTGTTGGCTCGTTTTCTGCAAATTGTAAATAAATACCCCGAACATAAGTACATTATAGCCGATGTGCTTTTTGAGCACGATTCGCCAAACGACGAGTTTTTAAAAAACGAAATTGAACGTACTCCCCGAATTATTGCGCCTTCGTGGCTCGACGACGACGATAATTTGGTATTGCCTAAATACAACGTAAACAGCGGTTTGGCAACTTATACGGCAGTCGATGAGTCGTTTGTTAAATACAATTTGGTTATGGACAGCTTACGAACTTTGCCTTTGGTTTTTCAGAATTTTGTACTTAATTTGCGTATTGCCACCGAAGACGTTACCGAAAAAGAAGGTGCGTACAACGGCAATTATTGGAAATATTTAAGTACTTCGCTTATAATGAATTCGGAAGAAGAAATAGCCAACGCCATTAAAGGAAAAATTATTGTTATTGGCGATTTCGAAGACCGCAAAAACGATTTTCATGCCACAGCTACCGGCGAAACAGCCGGTGCACTAATTTTGCTAAATACTTATTTGGCGTTGGTAGCCGGCGACAATATTATTCATTGGGGCTTGTATCTAATTCTTTTTGTGGGCTTTATGGGCGTTTCGTTCTTTTTGTTTCACCCTAAAAATTTGTTCGAAAGCTGGATTGAAGAACTTTGCGAAAAAATTGAAAACAATAAATTGGAAGGCAAAATACCCGATAATTTGTGGGGAAAACTAATCTACGAAACCGATATTGTAACCAATATAAAAGACATAATTACCGGTTATATTCAAACCTTTTTAACCTATATGTTCATTTTATCGTTGGTTTCAACTGCAGCGTATTTCTTGCTGAATAACCATATTTCAATTTTATATATTTCGTTGTATGTGTTTTTCTTAGAGCGAATTATACGCTACGTGCGCGAATATAGAGAGCGGAAAGCCGAAAAAGAAGCATAAATTC
>JAIFNC010000032.1 GCA_020047935.1 Bacteroidota bacterium | reverse complement strand
ACATGGGCCGAAAACATAGCGTCCAACATTTCGAGCGTTGGTTTGGTTACGGTATCGCTTCGTAAATCTATAATCATGATTTTTTATTTTTTTAAGGTAAACTAAACAAAAGTAAGAATTATTGAAGAAAAACAACGAAATTGCGAATAAATTAAATTTTGGAAATAGTTGCAATCAAATTGTTTTTTGTTCGTTTAAATTGTGAATTTAGCGCAAAAGGATTTCATCAAAAACAAAAAAAGGTTTACCTTGCAATTTAAAGACTTTTAAAAACCAAGTGAAATTATGCATAAAAGAATTCCTAAAAAAGTACTTGTTCATAATCAAATGATTTACGATTTTAAACAATCCAATCTATACAAGCAAGCAGGTTATTTTTAAAAAATGGCAAAAACAGAATCGTATATAAACATGAAAACATTTGTTTTATTTACTTTTATTCCTTTTTTCACCTCTATTGACAAAACAAAATCAGTAGGTCAAATCCTTTTAAAATAGGTAGAAGCAAAGATGCCAACGATTTTTTTATAAAGTAAATACCACTAAATTTGGTAATTTATTTATTCCCGTTTCGAGGGTCTTTGAAAGTACGAAGGGTTTAATCAGGTAAAAAAGAGGTGGAATTAAATAGCATGTTTATTCCAATAATTGGCAAAACGTTTTAATTATATGAAATTAAGCAAGCTGAGATTTATTAAAAAAAACACAGAAACAAGTAAAATAGAAATTGAAATAATGAAACCATAATTTTTATGTGAAATGAAAAATATTAATATTATTACCGGAACAATTGCATTTGTGCTTGTTTTTATTGACACTCAAAGAATCACACGTCGTTTTCAGTATATTTCGTTGCTTGTAATTGCAGTTGTTTTAGGTTTTATAATTGAACGAAATATGGAAGGAATTCCATTTATAACAATAGCAATTCTTATTTCAGTATTTGGTGTAATTTCAAGAATGGTATTTATCAAATTTTTTTCCTATTCGCATTTTCGATATTTTGAGTTACTTTCCGCCATAGTTGTATTGAGTTTAATAGGAATAAAAATATTTCTATTTCCAACTATGTGGATATATTTGTTTCCGATTTATATAAGTTCTTCAATATTAATGGGTTATGCTTTTGCAATCATTAAAAATGCCTTTATGTTAGAAAAAGGTGCAAGCAAGGGCTATACTGCAAAAATTGGAGTAATTGCCCCTGATTTTTTACTGCCCAACCAGTATGGAAATAGCGTAAAGCTATCTGATTATTATGGCAAACGACATGTATTGTTAATTTTTGTTCGTGGTGATTGGTGTCCTTACTGCCACATGATTATGAGAACCTATATGAAAGAAAGTGATAAATTCAAAGAAAGAAATATTATGTTAATTGCAATCGGTCCCGACCCGGTTGGAATAAACCGCGAAATGGCTCAAAAACTTGGACTTGATTATGAGGTACTTTCTGATGACAAAATGAAAGTAGCACAAGAATATGGCATCCGCTTACCGGATTTCGAATTGATGAGTGCAACAAAACACGATGAAGGCATGCCTTTGCCTGCTTCATTTCTGATTGATAAAACAGGTACGGTTGTTTATACTTCGCGAACCGAAAAACCCGGCGAATTTCTCGACCCTCGTTTAATTTTCCCTATTGTTGAAAACTTAAATTAAAGCAGCTATGGAAGCACAACTTATATATTCAATTTTCGGGTCTGTTTTAATGCCGGCAGTTCTTTTTGCAATCTATTTTTACAATTTATGGCAAAACACAAAGAAAGCAAATGCAGGTTTGGAAATTCAGAAAAACAATTTTGAAACGATCAGTAAAAAAGCAAACGATATTATTTTAACCATTGATATTATTACCGGAAAAATATATAATGCCAATTTACAAGCAGCAGAAACTCTGGCGTACCCAATAGCAGAGCTTTGCGAAAAAACAATTTTCGATCTTTATCCAAAAGAGCTTTTGAATTTGAGCGCACAAACCATAGCAGAAGTCTGGGAAAAAAAAGGATTGGTATATCAAAACTTACCTTTTTTAACTGCAAAAGGTGAATTATTAGATGTTGAAAGCAGTGCCAAAGTATTGGTTTATAACTATAAACCGGTTATTGTAATTTACGCCAGAGATATTCGGGAACGGCTCAGATTAGAACGCGAAATTCTTGATGTAAACAAAGAATTAAAAGAAAAAAACAAAAATATAACCGACAGTATTACTTATGCAAGTCGTATACAAAATGCAGTTTTTGGAAACCCTGAACAATTAAACGCTATGTTTAATGATGCTTTTGTGTTTTTCAAACCACACAGCATTGTAAGCGGCGATTTTTACTGGTTTTATCAAAAAAACCAATACAACCTTATTATTGCCGCCGACTGCACGGGGCATGGTGTTCCGGGGGCATTTATGACTTTGATGGCACATAATTTTTTAGAGGAAATTATGAACGAAAACGTAATAATGCCCGACAATATACTTATGGAACTAGACCGAAAGGTATCGAAAAACCTGAATAGAGCAAACAATCGACCAATAAACGACGGCATGGATATGGCCATACTTTGTATCGACAAAAATACCCAAAAAGCATATTATGCCGGGGCAAATAATCCGCTGTGTATTGTCCGCAACAAAACGTTGGAGATTGTTAAAGCTTCGAAACACGCAGTTGGCGGACTAACAAAAGCAAAAATCTTTGATATACATACCTTTGACCTAATTAAAAACGATGTACTTTACATTTATTCCGATGGCTTCCAAGACCAATTTGGCGGAAAATACAACCGCAAAATTATGAGTAAAAATTTTCGAAATCTATTGCTTGAAATTTCGGAAATTGAAATGCATGAGCAAAAACGTATATTAGAAGATACCCTAAACCAATGGAAAGGGAATAACCACCAAACCGATGATATTTTGGTGATTGGAGTGAGAATATAGCAAAATTATTAATTCTGAATATCTTCGATTCGAAAATTGATAACTTTTTCAACCTGATAATTTGCTCGGTTATACAAAACTATAGTGTTTAGTTAAGACGATAACCCGCAAAAACCCGCCATCCGTCTGACCGCTTGGAGCGGTCTGGCGGATAAATTTTGATACCGACAATTAATCAATTACCAAATTGCTATTCGGGTTATGCAGCGTATTAAGTACCGCGAAAACAATAATGGCAGCCAATTTTGCTGTAAGGGCATCGTTATCGAATCGGGGCGAAACTTCGGCAATATCGAAACTTACCAATTTGCCCGAACGCACAATTTTTTTTATAAATGCCAAGCCTAATTCCGGATGCAGCCCAAACGGTTGCGGAGCGCTTACGCCGGGAGCAAACGAGGCGGCAAACACATCGGCGCAAACGGTTAAATATAATTTGCTGTTCACTTTCAGAAAATCATCGAGTGCATCGTCCCAACTTTCGTTGTGGGTAACCATGTTGCGCGCCAGAATATACTTAATTTTAAGTTCGTGCGCATATTTAAAAAGTGCTTTGGTATTGGCCGATTGCTGTATTCCGGCTACAAAATAATTAAACGGCAAACCGGCATTGGCACAATCGTCGGCAATTTGATTAAACATAGAGCCCGAAGTACCACCGTTTGGGTAGGGCCGAACCGTAAGCCGTTTCGTGCCCACCCCCCAAAACCACCGGAAAATAACCTGCCGAAAGCAAATCGTACACCGCATTGGCAAGCATCTCCTGCGCTTCTTCCAACGAATTGGGGCACAAAATATCGCCGGCATCGAACAAACAGACTTCACTTGAAAAATACACCGGCAAATTTGCCAACTGCTCGCGAATAAGCCTTGGTGCCAAAGCTGCTCCTACTCTGCCCACATTGCGCTCAACCCCTTTATCGCAAGCAAAACCTATTAAGCAGTAGGTTTCGAGTTTTGCACATGCAGGTAGGTTATTTAAGTTTACCGATTTTACAAATTGGTGCCACCGAAACGAATCGAAATCGGTTTCTGAATCAATTCGCCCGGTCCAACGTATTTCTGTTCCGGGTATGTAGCTTGCTTTGTTCGAATACATGGTTTTATTTTTTATGTTGAAACCAAAAATTATCGCTTATTTTTTCAAGAAACGGTTCATATAACTACCAAATTTATATAGAATTCGACCTTGGTCGGCAAAATTTTCGTCGAATAAAATTTCCGTAGTATGGCTACCCATAATTGCCGAATCGGTTTGTTCCGGATAAATAATTAGGATGCTATTATGGTTATACATATTTAATACGCGCGGAATAAGTTCGATATGTTCGGAATACGATATCGTATTTTTGCGTGCGGATACTGCCAAAATTAAATCGTTGGTTTTAATGGCATTGGTGTCGTTTAATAATTCGCCCCAAGTAGTAAATGGCATAATGCTAAAATCTAAATTGCTATTTTTCAATTTGTACGATTCCAAAACCTTAGCGGTATTTTCGTAGGCATAAATAATTGCATTTGTTTGCTTATTTTTCTTAAAAACAGCCAATTGCCTCAATATTTTGTAAAATCCGGGTTCAAATTCAGCATTCTCCGGAAAAATTATTACTAAATTTTCGACCACCGCCAATGGAATGATTGGTTTATAAATGTAGAGCGCTTGTTTTGAATTTGAAAGAATTGATTCGGTCAGGTTTCCAAAAAAACTATCAGTAAACGACATTCGGTTGTGCAAGCCAATAATTAAATCGGTAATTTCGGCTTCGCGCATGGTATACACAATACCGTTTGCAATATTCAAATCGAAACGAATAAGCGGTTCAATAGGCACATTGCTTGCTGCACCAATTTTCATGGCTTCATTGAGCAATTTTTGCCCGTTTGCCAATTTTTCTTCATTATCCTCCGAATCGCTTATTACCGAAATTGCAAACAATTGGTCGCCCTTTTTTTTGTTCATAACCGACATTCCTATTTCGAGCAAAAAGGGCAACGTTGCCGGATTAGAAACCGGAATAAGAAACTTCGAAAATTTAATTGGCTCTTTTGCTATTGGTTCAAGTTTTCCGCCGGTTAATTGCATGGCTGCCTTATAAGTAGCAAACGATGCCGTTGAACAGGTTATAATGATCATGATGATGGTTCCGTTCAAAACCTCCTCGCTTAATAGTCTAATTGCCTCGCCATTTGCATCGGTTCCCAATATAATATTGTACCCCACAACTACCGCAGCTAAAGTTGCAGCTGCTTGTCCGTTGCTAAGTCCAAAAATCATTAAGCCGTCGTTTTTGCTTAATTTAAAAGTATATTGTGTAAGCCGGGCTGCCGACCATTTGCCCAAGGTAGCAATAAAGGTCATAACAGCTGCAATTTTAAGTGTTTCGGGTCCTAAAAACAGAATTTTGAAATTGATAATCATACCAATACCGAGCAAAAAATACGGAATAAAAATAGCATTTCCAATAAACTCTATCCGGTTCATAAGCGACGAGTTTCGCGGTATAAATTTATTTACCGACAAGCCTGCCAAAAATGCTCCTATAATGGGCTCAACACCTGCTACCATAGCCAACACTGCCGATACAAAAACAATAAAAAGCACATAAATATAGCGGGCAATTTCGTCCGATTCGTTTTTAAGAAATTGTTTGGTAATAATAGGAATTAGGTACAGAATTATGAACATAAAAACCGCAAGCGAAACAACCAATTGTAACCAAAACATAAGCCCAATGTTTCCTTTTACCATGGCTACAATAACCGCCAAAACCAAAAGTGCCAATACATCGGTAATTATGGTGCCGCCAACGGTTATGTTTATTGCCGAATTTTTTGTAATGCCCAGTTTTTGCAAAATTGGGTAGCCTATAAGGGTGTGCGAAGCATACATACTTGCCAAAAGCACCGAAGTTATAAGCGAAAAACCCAAATAATAATAACTCGATAAGGTTCCTATAATCATAGGAATAGCAAAAGTGTATAAGCCAAATACGATGCTTTTTCTTTTTTGTTTTTTGAAGTCTTGCAAATCCATTTCCAATCCTGCCAAAAACATTAGGTACAAAATACCTACGGTTCCGAACAAAACCACCGATGCATCGCGCGTTACAATATTAAAACCGTAAGGGCCTATAACGCTTCCTGCCAAAATTAAACCTACAATATGCGGTATTTTAAGCTTATTCAGCAAAATAGGAATAAACAATATGATAAGCAAAACCAAGGTAAATATAAATACCGGATTGGTTAAAGGCAAGGTTAAAGTTTCGTGCATTGTTAGTTGTTAATTGTTA
>JAIFNC010000310.1 GCA_020047935.1 Bacteroidota bacterium | reverse complement strand
TATCCTATTCTGAAACGCCGGCAGGTCGGTTTTAAGCGCTGCCGGTTTTTCATACTTTAATTTAGTAAAATATGATTAACATTTGTTGTTAACTAAACAACCCCGGAAAACGCTCGATTAAAAGCACCAAAGAAACGCCCAATCCACTTCCCGAAAAAACTAAATTCCACTCGCGCTGCGGAGTTTTAAATCGGAAGGTAAACAGCACCGAGGCAAGCATTAAAACTGAAACAATAAAGATTTGCCCAACTTCCAAGCCTATGTTAAAACTTAAAAGCGGCAAAAATAAATCCGATTCTTGCCCTAACAGCATACGCAAATAGTTCGAAAAACCCAACCCGTGTATCAATCCAAAAAACAAATAAGATAGTTAGCGGAATTAAAAATTCAATTACACTACTGCTAATATTCAAAATATTAAGCGTTGCCAGTGCCAAGGTAAGTGTGTGCCCAAGGGTAAAGGCGGTAATCAGTACCAATAATTCTTTCCAACGAGGCAAAAAATACACTGAGCACAACGTTATTATAAACAAAATATGGTCGTAGCCTGCCAAATCGGCAATATGTGCAAAACCCAATTGAAAATACATTTCGAATACCGACATTGAATTAAAATTTTAATTTTGTGTGCAAATTTAGTTTTTTTGCCGTTATATAGTTGCTAAAAGTGTATTTTTGAAAAAAATTAATTGAACAATGCCGCTTATTATTTTATTGATTTCGTATTTTACAGCAATGCACCCGTTGCACTTGGCTGTCTGCAATATAACAATTTCCGACAACGGAAAAAAAAACGAATTGGCAGTGAAAATCTTTTTAGACGATTTTCGCGAAGCCGTATACGGGAAAACCGGACATGAATTGTCTTTTTCGGGTGAAGTTGCGTCGCAATTGGAAATTGAAAGTGCTTCGAACTATATTTTCAGCAATTTTAGCATTACCGATGGCAAAAAACAATTGGGGGTAAGCGATTTCAAATTTAAAAAAAAGTTAAATGAAGACCTTGCGGTTTGGTGGTATTTTGAATTCGATTTATCTTCGGTGCCTAAAGCATTAACGGTGCAAAACAGCTTAATGACCGACCTGTTTTTCGACCAAAAAAATATAACCTTTGTAAAATACAAAAATACCGAATACGCCGAAATGTTCGACCCAAAACACAAGGTTTTAAGCATTAAATTAAAAAAATAAAGCAAATGAAGAAGTTTTTTATTGCTGTTATATTGTGCTCAATAGCTACGTATATATTTGCTACTCACAACCGTGCGGGTGAAATTACTTATCGTCAAATATCGCAATATACTTATGAATTTACTTTGGTAACTTATACCGCTTACGGACCAGATATTGCCGACCGACCGGAAATTGATTTGTACTGGGGCGATAATACGTTTAATACGCTTCCTCGTTTAGATAATATGACGCTTTTATTACCGGGAAATATAAAAAAGAATACGTATATAGGTACACATACTTTTCCCGGACCGGGCAGTTACGAAATTTTTATGCAAGACCCTAACCGCAACGAAGGTGTTGAAAACATACCCGGTTCAGTAGAAATCATGTTTGCTATAAAAACTTTGCTGAAAATTAACCCGTTTATTGGCTATAATAATACTCCAATTCTACTTTCGCCACCGGTTGATAAGGCCGCTAAAGGGCAGGTTTTTGTGCACAATCCGGCAGCCTACGACCCCGACGGCGACAGTCTTTCGTACAAACTAACCAAATGTTTGGGGCAAGATGGCAATGTAATTCCAAATTATCAATACCCGCCGGCATCCGACACACTGTATGTGGATGCGGTTACCGGCGACTTGGTTTGGAAAACGCCCATAAAAGCCGGCGTATATAATGTAGCTTTAGTTATTGAAGAATGGCGAAGCGGTATTTTAATCGGTTCAATTTTTCGCGATATGCAAATTGAAGTTTATGAAACTACCAATAAACCACCGGTTTTCGACCCTCTAAATGCCGTGTGCATTACTGCAGGCGAAAAAGTAAGTTTTTTTGTAAGTGCTGTCGATAAAGCTACCGAAGAAGTTTCGTTGGAAGCTCGCGGCGGCCCTTTTGAACAACTTATTAGTCCGGCAAGCTTTGCAAAAGTTACCCAACTTGGTCGTGCTACCGGCGAATTTATTTGGATGACCCATTGTGCACATGTCAGAAAACAACCCTACAGTGCCATATTTAAAGCCTCCGATAACGGTACTACTGTTGACCCTTATTCGGGTAAAATTGTACCGCTCAGTTTGGTTGCTTATGCCAATGCTGATATAACGGTGGTTGGCGCAGCGCCAAAAAATCTGCGAGCTATTCCAACCATTAAATCGGTGGCGCTTACTTGGGACAAACCGGATTGTAACCAAATTATTCGTTTCGATATTTACCGAAAAAATCAATCGTTCGGTTTTAAGCCTAAGCAATGCGAATTGGGTGTGCCGGCATTTACCGGTTTCAAAAAAATAGGCGAATTGAAAGCTGATAAAGGTAATGTGTATATTGATGACAATGGCGGTCAGGGTTTAATTCAGAGCTTTAATTATTGTTATCATGTGGTGGCAGTATTTCCCGATGGTTCTGAAAGTTATGCTTCGGAGGAAGTTTGTGCTGTTTTGGTAAAAGGTATTCCGTATTTTAAAAAAGTAAGCGTAAGCAATACCGATAAAAAAAACGGCGAAATTGAATTGGCTTGGGAAAAACCGGTGGATATTGACGTGGTAAACTATCCCGGCCCGTATAAATATGTACTGTACCGAAGCAATAACAAAAATGGTACAAGTCCGGCTTTTGTAACAGAAATAATTGGAGTCGATAACTTGAATTTTACCGATAAAAATTTGAATACCGTGGATAGCGTATACGCTTACAAAATTGAATTTTATAATATTTCGGCTGTACCGGCAGTGTTAATTGGTTCACCACAATCGGCAAGTTCGCATTTTTTGAAAGCTGCACCTGCCGACAAGTCGATAAAACTAAGTTTCGAAAAAAGCGTGCCTTGGCGCGATACCGCATTTGTAGTATACAGGCAAAACCCCGAAACATTAAACTTTGACTCGGTAGGCCTAAGCTACACCGATACTTATACCGATACAGGGTTAGAAAACGAGAAAGAATATTGGTACAAAACCAAATCTGCAGGCAAATATCCGTATGCAACGGTTAAAGAAGTACTGAATAATTACTCGCAAATAATAAGCATAAAACCTTACGACATTACGGCACCTTGCACGCCGACCCTTCAAGTAGTTTCCGACTGCCAATTGGGCGAGAATGTGCTTACTTGGAACAACCCGAATTTAACCTGCGAAGATCAGGCTTCGGGTTATAAAATCTGGTACGCAAGCGAGTTGGAAGGTGAAATGAAATTACTTACTACCATAAATTCGGCAACCGTAACAAGTTTTACGCACAAACCTGAACTTAGTTTAGCAGCCTGCTATGCCATTTCGTCCTTCGACAATTTGGGTTTAGAATCGGCAAAAAGCGCCAAGTTTTGCATTGATAATTGTACTTTTTATAAATTGCCGAATGTATTTACGCCCGACAACGACGGAATAAATGACTTTTTTGTACCAATAGAAAACAAATATGTTGAAAAAGTTGATTTCAAAATCTATAGCCGTTGGGGAAATTTGGTTTTTCAGACCGACAACCCGGAAATTAAATGGAACGGAAAATTTATGGATACCGATAATGACGTGGCGGAAGGCTATTATTATTATGTTTGCGATGCTTACGAACGCCGATTAAGTGGTTTGGAAGCTCGGTATATTGTAGGTTTTGTGCATGTTTTCCGAAGTAAAGTTATTATAAAAGAATAGATAATTTGAAAATGTGGCAATTTGAAAATTTGATTCATTGGAAAAACTCCAATTTAATAATAGAAATTCGAGATGTAAAAATGTTTAAAACTGCTTAAAATGAAAAAAAATATTCTATATATCGTTATTATACTGATTGTTATAAGTAATTTATCGGTTAAAGCGCAACCTTATGAAATTGGGTTAAGAGCGGTGGCTGCTTTTGAAGTAGGAAATTTTGCACTTGCCGAAAACCTTTTCGATGAAGCATCAAAAATGCCTTTCGACCAAATTGGATTGGTAAAATATAGAGCACAAAATTATAGAAAGCAACAAAAAAACGAACAAGCTTTGGCGCTATACACAAATGCGTCTGCTTCCAATGCCGGTTTTTATAGTTTTGAAATAGCCGAATGTTATGCCTTATTGGGAAATGCAACGAAAGCCGTTGAATTTCTGAAAACAAACAGAAGTTCCAACTATAAAAAATCGGTTCAAAAAATTCGGAATTCAAGTGCATTTGGTTTGATTGAAAATACCGAAATTTGGAGAAAATTCATGGTTGAATTGAAATCGAATTATACCGAAGATGTACTTGCTAAAGCTTCGTATGCCATTCGGTACGAAAAACCGTACGAGGCAATTGATTTGCTTGAACAGGTGTTAAAAACTACTGAAAACAAAGAAGTTGGCTTGCAATTGGCAAAAGCATATTTGTTGAGCGGAAAACCGGCAGAAGCCTTAAAATTATTGAAAAGCAGCAATTTAGCTTCTGCAGAATATTACGAGCTGCTTGCTGAAGCAGAACAAAAAACAGGAAACTACGAAGCAGCGTTACAAAGTATTTTCAAATTAAAAGCCATAGAACCTTATCAATTAAGCCATAATTTAACGGCTGCAAATTTGGCACTTAAACTGAAAAATTTCGAACTTGCCACCGGTTTTGCAGATACTTTTTTACTTTATTTTCCTGCCAAAAAAGAAGCATTGCTTTTGAAAGCCGAAGTTTGCATGCAATCGGAAAGTATGTTGGCTGCATTACAAATATACAATAGCTTGCTTAGTAAAGAACCAATAAACAACGAGTTGCTTATTTGTAGAGGGAAAGCGTACAGCAAAACAACCACTTGGCAACGTGCCGAAACCGATTTTTCAATGGCATTGGATGTAAACCCAAAACAAGGTGAAGTGTTTTACTTGCGCGGAGTGGCAAGAATAAATCAGCGAAAAACAGCCGAAGCCTGCATGGATTGGAAACAAGCTCAACGGCTAAATTTTAGAGAAGCAACTGCCAAATTGCAGCAATATTGCGAGTAGTTATTTGCCGGCAACAATACCAATTATATTCTGTTGCGGCAAAAAACCCCAAGTGCGCGAGTCGTAGGCATTATTTCTATTATCGTCCAATACAAAGTAATAATTTTGTTTGAATCGGTATTTTAGCGGCAGGTTATCGGAAGAAATTTTTTCACGTTCAAATTTTTCTAAAATATCGCTGAATAAGGCAAAATTATCAGTAGTCAGTGTTATTTCCGTGCCTTTTTTAGGAATAAGCAATTTACCAAAGAAGTCGAGGTTCCATTTGTATTTTTCTGAGCTTGGAAAAAAATCATGCGAATTCATTTCCGGAATACCTTGTTCTTCGCTAATACAAATATTTTTACCGTATTTGCCTTTAAGTGCAATGGCTTCGGCAAAACTAAGCACGGCAGTTTTGCGTAAATATTTGGTAGTGTACCCTTTATTCAGAATTAAAATGCTGTAAGTGTGCTTAACGGGAATAATAAATTCGGTGCCGCTTACAAAAACCCGTTTGTTATCAATAAGCAGCGTGTCGCCCGGTGCAGCAGCAATTCGCGAAATTTGAAAGTTGCTTTTTGTCGCTTCTATCGGGAGGGTAAAAACTACGGCAGTACCAATCGGAATATCGAACAAATTGCCACGGTTGCTTTTGAAAACGCCGACTTTTTCGCCCGGAAAAAGGGCCGGTTCCATTCGGTTGCTTCGTACTTCATAAGTTTCGAACACGAAACTGCGAATAAGCAATGCACCGATAATTATGAATGAACCGGTGGCAATGAATTGAATGACCGTTTTTTTGCTTAAATGCAAATTCATGCAATGTGAAGTTTAAAACCAAAAATTAGCGAGAAATGTATTTATATAGAGAGCTGACAAGTTAGGAAAAAACTTGTCAGCTCTCTTTTTTGAACAGCATATTACATGCTATGAGCGCCTCTAAGCATTCTGCTCCAGCGAATTTTACTTAAAAACGACTTGTTTGGATCTAAGCTTAAATAAATGAACAGCGGCTTACCAACTACATGGTCTTCAGGTACAAAACCCCAAAAACGCGAGTCAGCCGAATTATGACGGTTGTCGCCCATCATAAAATAGTAGTTCATTTTAAAGGTGTATTCGGTGGCAATTTCGCCATTTATTTTTATTTCGTTGCCGTTTATTTCCAGCTTGTTGTTTTCGTAAACCGAAATCAAACGCTTGTAAATAGGAATGGTTAAGCTGTCGATTTTTACTGTAACACCTTGTTTAGGTATGGTTAGCGGACCAAAATTATCTTCCGTCCAAGCGTAATATTTACTGTGTGGGAAAATGTAATTAACGCGCTCGGGTTCGTTATTTATCATTCGTTCAACGCTTTTTACGCTTTTAAAAGTTGCAATTTCCTTGGCTACGGCAGGAGTAAGGGGCAGCAAAAATTTACCTGTTTCAATTTGAGCATTTTTAAAATCATCTACATTTATACCCATTTTTTCAAGCTTCACATAATTTAATGCACTGCCGTCGGTGGTAATTTTATAATTGAATTGAAGATTTTTTATATCATTTTCGAATGTACCATTGATATATAAATCGCCGTTTTTAACTTCAATTACATCGCCACTAACTGCTATACAGCGCTTTACGTAATTGTCCATTTTATCCATTGGCCTATGAAGTATTTCGCCAAAAACATTTTCGTTATTATGAACCGCTTCTCTGCCATAATCGCGAATTAATGCGTAATAACTCGATGCCTGTGCTTTTGATGCCACGGTATCGCCTTCCGGAAAATTGAAAACCACAATATCGTTACGTTTTATTTTTTCTAAGCCGGATAAACGCTTATAATCCCATTGCACAGCTTCAGAAAAAGAAGCAGCACTTAGCGAAAATGGCAAGGTATGGTGTACAAAGGGTACTGCAAGTGGAGTTTGCGGAATTTTAGGTCCATAGTTTATTTTGCTTACAAACAAATAATCGCCAACCAACATCGATTTTTCCATGGATGGAGTAGGGATGTTGTAGTTTTGAAACAAGAAAATGTTTATTAAGCTAACTGCAACTACTGCAAAAATAATGGCATCGACCCAATCTAAAATAGTTCTTTTAACAATTCCATCGGTTGGTCGGGGTTTCCAAAATGCCCACCGAACTTTTTTGCTTATATAAATATCGTAAATTACCGGTAAAAGCAGCAAATACCAATAGGTACCCAGCCAAATAATACATGCGGTAAATAAAATGGCCGCAATACCAAATTTAACGTACTTGTTTTTGAAAAAATCTCTTATCTTTTCCATGAGTTCATATGTTTGAAAATCAATCTAATTAATTTATTCTATCTAATGTTCTGTTCCAACGCACAAAATTGAGTACATTACCCGATGTATTAATTGAAAACCAAATGCCTATTGCTTTTCCAACTACATGGTTTTCAGGTACAAAACCCCAATACCTCGAATCGGCAGAATTATGTCGGTTATCGCCCAGCATAAAATAGTAATTCATTTTAAATGTGTATTCGCTTGCCGCCATCTTGTTTATAAATATTGTATCGTTGCGAATTTCCAACGAATTATTTTCGTAAAATGCGATAATTCTGCGATACAAAGGTAAATTTTTAATTGAAATTTGCACCGTTTTTCCTTTGCCGGGTACTACTAAAGCACCAAAAAAATCTTCGTTCCATAAAAAGTTTTCGTCGTGCGGAAAAATTAGCGAATTCCGATACGCCGGCGTGTTGCTGTAACGCTTAACAGCTACAACATTAGGGTGTTTCGAAATTACATCGGCAGCTTGTTCGGTTAGCGGAAGTATATGAATTTTGGTATATTCGGCAGTGCGAAACGGCGGATTGGTAGCAATAAAACTCATAGCCGAGCGGTCGTAAGTTTCTTGTGCAAAGAATTTTTGCGATTGCTCAATATCGCGTTCCGAAATTTGTAAGTTTTTCAGGAATTTATTCGGAATGCCGGAATCTTTAACCAAAATATAATAATCGTACTGAATATATTCGTTACCATTTTCAGCTTTTCCGTTAATAAACAGCTTGCCGGCACGAATTTCCAAGGTATCGTTTGGTATTGCTACACAACGTTTTATATAATTATCGCGTCGGTCGATTGGTCGAGTTCCGTAGGTATAATTTTCACGCAGAAATTCTTCGTCATAAATTCGTTTTAAGGTATAATAACTTTGGTCGGGAAATTCATTTAGTACGCTGTCGCCTTCCGGAAAGTTAAAAACCACCAAATCGTTTCGTTCAATTTTACCTAGTCCTTTAAGGCGTTTTGGCTTGGTTTGCACCGAGGCAATGTACGACGGTATTTGCGTAAATGGCAAGTAATGGTGCATAAAAGGTAAAGCCAGCGGAGTAACCGCCAACCGAGGTCCGTAGCTTAATTTGCTTACAAACAGGTAGTCGCCAACCAACAGTTTACGCTCCATAGATGAAGTAGGAATAGTGTAAACTTCAATAAATAAAAGCCTTAATGCCGAGGCTATAATAATTGCAATAAAAATAGTCCAAGCGAATTTAAAATTTGGTTTTTTAAAAATCGGATAATTAAACCTAATTATTTTTTTTGTAATAAAAAGGTCGAAAAACATTGGAATATGCAAAAAGGGCAGCCAAAAACTTTCGAACCAAAAGCCAAAAAGTATGATAATTACACTTGCATAAGAAAAGCGGAGGTATTGTTTAGTTTTAGGCGACATTCAATGTTTTTTAAGCGTTGTAAATTTAAACGAAAATAGAAAATGTTTAGTACAATTACCGGATTAAGGAAAAAAATATTAAGTTTTTTTATGAAATAACCTTACATAAAAACAGAAAAAGCAGCCCAAAGGCTGCTTAACTATATGCGGTAATATTTTATATGCTACTTTTTAACGGTTTTAACAACAGCTTCAAAAGCTTGTGGGTGATTCATAGCTAAATCGGCCAATACTTTTCGGTTAAGGTCGATGTTATTTTTATGAATTAGGCCCATAAATTGCGAATACGATAAACCGAACGGACGAACCCCGGCGTTAATACGCTGAATCCATATAGCACGGAAATTACGTTTCTTGGTTTTTCTGTCGCGGTATGCGTAGGTTAAACCTTTTTCGATGGCATTTTTAGCTACTGTCCAAACATTTTTACGACGTTGGAAATAACCTTTTGCCAGTTTGAGCATTTTTTTTCTTTTAGCTCTTGCTGCTACAGCATTTACTGATCTTGGCATAGTTTAATGTTTTTGAAAACAGGCGTTTCGCTTCTTCGAAATCTTTCTTGCACTGCATTCGGGTTAAATAATTCTTACCTGCTTACTTTAAATTCTAACGCATTGCCAACAACAACTTAATGTTTTTCTCATCGGCAGGATGAACGGTAGTAAAGTAAGTCAAATTGCGTTTGCGTTTAGTAGCCTTTTTAGTTAAAATGTGGCTTTTGAACGCATGCTTTCTTTTGATTTTGCCCGAGCCTGTAAGCTTAAAGCGCTTTTTGGCACCCGGGTTGGTTTTCATTTTAGGCATTCTAAAAGTAATTAATGATTATACAATTCGTATAGTACCGCATATTTTTCAGTCGGCAAAGATAATTATTTTTGCCGACTTATTAGCATATTACCTATATTATTTTTTTCTTGGCGAAATAAACAAGGTCATTCGTTTTCCTTCAAGTTTTGGCAGTTGTTCTACTTTACCAACTTCCTCCAAAGCATCGGCAAATTTGAGCAGTAAAATTTCGCCTTGCTCTTTAAACAAAATCGAACGTCCTTTAAAGAAAACGAAAGCTTTCACTTTAGCACCTTCTTGCAAAAACTTTTCGGCATGTTTTAATTTGAAATTAAAATCGTGCTCGTCGGTGTTGGGGCCAAAACGTATTTCTTTAACTACCACTTTAGTAGCGTTGGCCTTCATTTCTTTTTGGCGGCGCTTCTGTTGGTAAATGAATTTTTGAAATTCAATAATCTTACACACAGGTGGGTCAGCATTTGGCGATATTTCAACCAAATCCATTTCCAAGCTTTCGGCAAGTCTTAAAGCTTCGTCTAATGAATAAACGCCTTGTTGCTCAATGTTATCGCCAACTAAGCGAACCGTGTGCGATTTAATCCTCCGATTAATCTTGAACTGATTACGTGGGTCCTCAGCACGGCCATTTTTGTCGTTTCGTTCTCTTTGCAAATCAATTATAATTTTAGTTTATACTTTTGTTACTTAAAAGCTGTTCAATTTCGTCATTTACAAAGTCAGCAAATGCTTTCACATCTAAGCTTCCTTTGTCGCCATCGCCTTGTTTACGAACCGAAACCGTATTTTCTGCTTCTTCTTTTTCGCCAACAATTAGCAAGTACGGTATACGTTTCATTTCATTGTCGCGTATTTTTTTGCCTATCTTTTCGTTACGTTCGTCAATTACGGTGCGAATATCGTAATTATTCAGCACATTCAAAACTTTTTTGGCATAATCGTTATATTTTTCGCTAATTGGCAAAATAACTGCCTGCTCGGGGGTTAGCCAAAGCGGAAATTTACCGGCAGTGTGCTCTATTAAAACGGCTACAAAACGTTCCATCGAGCCAAACGGTGCACGGTGTATCATAACCGGGCGATGTTTTTGGTCGTCGCTGCCAATGTACTCTAATTCAAAGCGAACGGGCAAGTTATAATCTACCTGAATGGTGCCTAATTGCCATTTTCTGCCAATAGCATCTTTCACCATAAAGTCTAGTTTTGGTCCGTAAAATGCTGCTTCACCTTCTACAACCACGGTTCGCAAGCCTTTTTCGGCAGCAGCTTCAATAATTGCTTGTTCGGCTTTGTTCCAGTTTTCGGTGGTACCAATATATTTTGTGGTATTATTTGGGTCGCGCAACGAAATTTGTGCGGTATAGTCTTTAAAATCCAACACGTTGAAAATATAGAGTACAATGTCTATCACTTTCATAAATTCTTCCTTCAATTGGTCTTGACGGCAGAAAATATGGGCATCGTCCTGAGTAAATCCGCGAACTCGGGTTAAACCGTGCAATTCGCCGCTTTGTTCGTAGCGATAAACCGTTCCGAATTCGGCAAAACGAATAGGCAAATCCTTGTACGAACGTGGTTTGGTTTTATAAATTTCGCAATGGTGCGGGCAGTTCATCGGTTTCAAGAAAAACTCTTCGCCTTCGTTCGGAGTTTTTATCGATTGGAATGAGTCGGCGCCATATTTTTCATAATGTCCCGATGTTTTATATAAATTTACGTGCCCTATGTGTGGAGTAATTACCGGCGAATAACCGTATTGTTTCTGTATTTTTTTCAAAAACATTTCCAAACGGTCGCGCAACATAGCACCTTTCGGCAACCACAATGGTAAACCTTGCCCCACATTTTGCGAAAAAGCAAACAATTCCAACTCTTTACCCAGTTTGCGGTGGTCTCGTTTTTTGGCTTCTTCAATTAAAACCAAATATTCTTCCAACATTTTTTGTTTCGGGAAGCTAATACCGTAAACGCGTGTAAGTTGCTTGCGTTTTTCGTCGCCGCGCCAGTAAGCACCTGCCAACGACATAATTTTTATGGCTTTAATAAAACCGGTGTCGGGTAGGTGAGGACCGCGGCATAAATCGGTAAAATTGCCTTGTTCATAGAACGTTATTGTTCCGTCGGCCAAGTCGCTAATAAGTTCAAGTTTATATTCGTCGTTTTTTACGGTGAAATAATGCAAGGCTTCCGCTTTGGTAACGTCTTTACGTTTGTATTCGTTTTTTTGCGATGCCAATTCAGCCATTGTTTTTTCAATAGGCGCCAAATCGGCTTCGGTAAGTACTTTACCTTCAGGTAAATCGATATCGTAATAAAAACCGTTGTCAATAGAAGGCCC
>JAIFNC010000096.1:8644-11477 GCA_020047935.1 Bacteroidota bacterium | reverse complement strand
GTTTTGGTCCAAGTAGGTGTAGTGCAACCGCAACTTGCCGTAACATTGGTTATAATTAATGGTTCGCTACCCGAATTGGTAAATTCAAAATTATAACCAACCGGACCGGCATCTTCTTTTATTTTTCCAAAATTATAGTTTGAAACAGCAAAGTTAGCTTTCGCCTTTTTTCCTTGCGAAAACATTGGGTTTGCAACCAGTAAACACAAGGCAATAATTGCCAATACTGCTTTCTTCATATATTCAACAATTTGATTAGTTATTTTTAGTTCAATTTGTTTCGAAAACAAAACGTTTCGAAACGGTGTTAATTGTAAAAACTTAACAAAATTAACAATATCGTATATTTTTTATGCATTGGTTTAGTTAAATAAGTTTAATTTTTTCGAGAAACGCTAAAATTGCTTCAAATTCAACTAGTTGCATGTTGTTTTAAAAAGTACCAATTGCTGTTTGAATCATTCTCGTTTTTTTAAAATACCATAAATACGAAACAGTAATTTTTGATTCAAAAAAAAGTACTACTTTTACTTTGCTGTAATTTAAGCGGTTCTTGTTGCAACGTTTTGCAAAATTAAGGCTGTTTATTGGTCTTAAATTTGCAACCGGCTACAAAAGAAACAAGCGATTAACCGCATTTTGAAAAACATAACATCTTGTAATACAAAGTTTTGTAAACTATAAATTTGAATATAAAACCTACATGGCTACTATGAAAATAAATTGGCAAACTTTTACCTTTGCATTTTTTACTGTTATTACAACAGTTATTTTGCTTAATATAATTAGTTTCTATTCGTTAATAGCAATTCCCGATTCGGCTTTACTTGTAAGCCGATGGATTGGAATGATTTTTATAATTTGGTATGCATTCCGCAAAAAATCGCTAACAACTTGGATTCTGATAAGCATGATTTTGGGTGCGGAGTTCGGCCACGACTTTGCCGATATTGCCATTCACCTAAATTTGTTCAGCAAAATTTTCTTGAATATGGTTAAAACCATAATTGCGCCCCTTTTATTTGCTACCTTAGTTGTAGGTATTGCCGGGCATTCGAGTTTAAAACAGGTAGGGCGTATGGGTTGGAAATCGATTGTGTATTTCGAAATTGCATCGACCGTAGCACTTTTTATAGGTTTAGTTGCCATTAATTTAAGCAAAGCCGGTGTAGGAATCGAAATTCCGGAGGCTATAAACCAAACCGGCATACCAAAAGTTGAAGCGCAAACTTTTGAACAAGTTATACTGCATATTTTTCCGGAAAACATAGCCAAAGCAATTTACGAAGGACAAGTGTTACAAATTGTAGTTTTTAGTATCATATTCGGTATTGCGGTGGCCATGCTTAAAATTGAGCACAAAAGCCGCATGGTTCGATTTGTTGAAAGCCTTTCGGAAACCATGTTTAAGTTTACGAATTTAATTATGTATTTTGCTCCGGTAGCCGTTTTTGCTGCCATTGCTTATTCGGTAGGGCATATGGGAATAGGTATTTTGGGCAATTTAATTCAGTTGCTGGCAACACTTTACGGTGCATTGCTGGTATTTATATTATTTGTTTTGTTACCGGTGGCATTAATTATAAGAATTCCGATAAAAAAATTCATATTGGCAATTTCGAAACCGGCAACTTTGGCTTTTGCAACCACCAGTTCCGAATCGGCATTGCCTATTGCCATGGAATCGATGGAACGATTTGGTGTTCCGCGTAAAATTGTAGCTTTTGTAATGCCTACCGGCTATAGTTTCAATTTAGACGGAACAACGCTGTATTTATCGTTGGCTACCGTTTTTGTAGCTCAAGCTGCCGGTATCGACCTTTCAATTGATAAACAACTGCTTATTGTTTTTACGTTAATGCTTACCAGTAAAGGAGTTGCCGGAGTACCGCGGGCTTCGTTGGTAATTTTATTGGGTACTGCAGCCAGTTTCGGGCTGCCAACTTGGCCTATTTTTATTATTTTGGGTATTGATGAACTGATGGATATGGCAAGAACTGCGGTTAACGTTGTGGGCAACTGCTTGGCAACTGCCGTTGTAGCTCGTTGGGAAGGTGAATTTGACGACGAAGCTGCCAAAAACTTTACCGTTCAAAACTAATAGACGCAATGCAAAAAGCCGTTGTACTTTTTTAAGTAAAACGGCTTTTCAATATTGATTACTATATTGCTTTAAAGCATAAACTAATTTGGTTTCACACTTGCTTTTTTCTCTTTTAAATACGTTCTATATACCGGAATAGTGGTTAAAACAATGAGCGCAATTACAATATATTCCAAAAAATCTTTAACCCAAGGTATGTATACGCCGGCAAAATAGCCAAGTAAAACCAACGAAAACACCCAAAGCAATGCGCCTAATATATTCGAAATCATAAACTTACGAAAATCGTAACTAATAACACCGGCTACAATAGGTACAAAAGTACGAACAATAGGTAAAAATCGTCCTAATATCATTGCTCTATCGCCATGTTTATTGAAAAACTGGCGTGCTATATTTAAATGCGCCGGCTTAAACATTAAACTTTCCTTTCGGCTAAATAAAGGCGGACCAACTTTTTTGCCAAAATAATACCCCGTAAGGTTACCAACAATTGCCGCTACACTTATCGATAATAATACCACAATTATAGGCGATTGCAAATTTCCGGTAGCAGTAAGCAAACCCGCCGTAAAAAGCAACGAATCGCCGGGTAAGAAAAACCCAACAAACAAGCCGGTTTCAGCAAATATTACAAAAACAAGCAGGTACAAACCGCCGTAATATATAATACTTTCGGGGTTTACAATGGTTTTAAACAATTGCCAAAATTCTTCCAATTCTATCATT
>JAIFNC010000096.1:5519-8600 GCA_020047935.1 Bacteroidota bacterium | reverse complement strand
TAAATAAATTACCAAGGTAAAAGTTTGAAATACGATATTTTTAAACGAATTTTGCAATTATACGGCTAATAAATCAAACCACAAAACCATGGAAACAAAAAGCAATATTCCTAAGCCCGAAAAAGCACAATTAATACGTAAAATAGTGGGACGATTTACAGTTATTCCGGTTTTCATTGGCATAACTGTATTATTACCTGCCGGCACTTTTAACTATTGGCAATTTTATGCCTATCTCGCTACCATTGTTTTACCTATGCTATTGGTTTTGTTCTATTTCCTGAAAAAAGACCCCAAATTTTTAGAAAGAAGACTTCGAAGTAATGAAAAGGAGAAAGCGCAAAAAATTATCCAAATTGTGTTTTCCATATTCTTTTTTTCCATTTTTGTAGTTTCCGGATTCGATAAACGCTTTGCTTGGTCGAACATAGCAACCGAACTTGTAATTGCGACCGATTTAATAGTTTTAGCAGGCTACTACATCATTTTTAAAGTTTTTCAACAAAACAGTTATGCCTCGCGAATTGTTGAAGTAGAAGAAAACCAGCAAGTTATTTCAACCGGAATTTATGCTTGGGTTCGGCACCCAATGTACGTTGGTGTTATAATTATGTACTTGCCGGTGCCTATTGCGCTGGGTTCGTGGTGGGCACTTATTCCGGCCATTTCTATCCCTTTGGGCTTAGTTTTTCGAATTTTAAACGAAGAAAAAGTACTAAAGCAAAATTTACCCGGCTATACCAATTATTGCAAACAAACAAAATACCGACTTGTGCCTTATATTTGGTAGTTATTCAAGTGAAAAATAAAATTCAAAATATTTTCAGATAAAAACATCTTTATTTTAAACTTTATTTAATTTTGCCGCAATTCAAAGAATAGTATTACATTTGAAGTACAATTTTTCAGCATTTAAACATACACAAGCAACTATATCATGGACAATCATTCTTATATAACCGGTGGCGATTCAGCAGCCATTGAAAGCCTATATTTACAATATTTGGAAAACCCCGAAAGCGTAGACGCTACATGGCGTAACTTCTTTATGGGTTTCGATTTTGCACGTAAAAATTATGAGAATAAACCTGTAGGAAGTGCGCAGGTTTCAAACATTTCAACCAAAGAATTCGACGTAATTAATTTGATAAACAGTTACCGAAATCGCGGACATTTATTTACCGCTACCAATCCGGTACGTACACGCCGAAAATACTATCCTACCTTAGATATTTCGAATTTCAATTTAAAACCCAACGATTTGGAAACTGTTTTTCAGGCAGGGCAAAATGTAGGATTGGGTGCTGCAAAGCTTAAAGATATTGTGGCATTTTTGGAAGAAACCTATTGCAAATCTGTTGGGGTTGAATATGTGTATATTCGTAAACCTGAAGTAGTTGAATGGCTTCAGAAAAAAATGGAAACTACAAAAAACCAAAGCAATTTTTCTGCGGAAGAAAAAAAACGCATGTACCAAAATTTGGAAGTTGCGGTTGGTTTCGAAAAATTTATTCATAAGAAATTTATAGGGCAAAAACGTTTTTCGTTGGAAGGAGCCGAAACCTTAATTCCGGCGCTTAGCGAAGCCATTGAACATGGTGCCGAGCTTGGTATTGAGGAATTTATGATAGGAATGCCTCACCGGGGAAGGTTAAATGTTTTAGCAAACATTCTGAAAAAACCAAGCGAAAATATTTTCAACGAATTTACCGGCAAGGCCTACAACGACGAAATAGCGTTGGGCGATGTGAAATACCATTTGGGCTATTGCAACGATTTTGTTACTTCAAAAAACAAAAAAGTAAGGTTGAATTTGTTGCCAAATCCGTCGCATTTAGAAACCGTAGGTCCGGTTACCGCAGGTTTGGCTCGTGCAAAAATATACCACAAATACGCAAATAATTCCGACAAACTGGTTCCTATTATTTTACACGGTGATGCAGCGGTGGCTACACAAGGCGTTGTTTATGAGTTGGTTCAGATGTCGCAATTGCAAGGTTACAAAACCGGCGGAACCATACATTTGGTGGTAAATAACCAAGTTGGTTTTACTACCAATTACCTCGATGCACGTTCGAGTACCTATTGTACCGACGTTGCAAAAGTGGTGCGCGCCCCGGTTTTTCACGTAAACGGCGACGATGTAGAAGCCATTGTTTATACCATGCGTTTGGCAATGGAATTCCGTCAGCGCTTTAAAAGCGATGTATTCATCGATATTTTGGGCTACCGAAAATTTGGGCACAACGAGGGCGACGAACCGCGTTTTACCCAGCCGCTGTTGTACAAAATTATAGCTAAACACCCCAATCCGCGCGATATTTACGGTAAGCAATTGCTTGAGCAAAAAGTAATGTCGCAAGAAGAAATTCAACAATCGGAAACCAATTATAACGACTATTTGGAAACCCGCTTGGAAGTTGCAAAAAACCTCGGACGGGTTACCATTCAGCGCTTTTTGCTCGACGATTGGGCAACCTACCGACATTCGATCGATAAAGATTTTTTGAAATCGGTTAGCACCGGTGTTGCCAAAGAAACTTTATTGCAAATTGCCGAAAAAATTAATCGTTTTCCTTCGGAATTACAAGTTTTCAACAAAATAGAAAAACTGCTTGCCGACCGAAAGGCCTTTATTGCCGACAATAAAGTTGATTGGGCTTTAGGCGAATTGCTGGCATACGGAACCATGGTTGCCGAAGGACATTCTGTGCGCCTTAGCGGACAAGATGTGGAACGCGGTACTTTCTCGCACCGACACGCCGGTTATACCTTGGAAGACTCGAACGAACGCTATTTTCCGCTTAAACATGTGGCAGAAAATCAGGCGCCGTTTCATGCCTACAATTCGCCGCTTTCGGAATACGGCGTATTAGGTTTCGAATACGGTTATGCGCTTGCAGTACCAAACGGAATAACCATTTGGGAAGCACAATTTGGCGATTTTAATAACGTTGCACAACCAATTATTGACCAATACATAAGTTCTGCCGAAGAAAAATGGGGCTTGCTGAACGGTATGGTAATGCTATTGCCACACGGTTTCGAAGGTATGGGCCCGGAACATTCGTCGGCTCGTAT
>JAIFNC010000096.1:0-5508 GCA_020047935.1 Bacteroidota bacterium | reverse complement strand
GCTACGCCGACAAGTTAAAACCGAATACCGAGTACCTTTGGTGGTTTTCACACCCAAAAGTTTGTTGCGCCACAGCAAAGTAGTTTCAAGTATAGATGAACTTACTACCGGAGGTTTTCAGGAAGTTATTGACGACCCGAATGTAGCTATTGAAAGTGTAAGCCGTGTAGTTTTGTGTACCGGAAAAATATACTACGATTTACTGGAACGAAAAGAACAACTGAATGCTAGCGATTTGGCGCTGGTGCGGGTTGAACAATTACATCCGTTTCCGCAACGACAACTGAGCCAATTGCTTCGAAAATATAAAAATGCACAGCTAACCCTTTGGGTGCAAGAAGAACCCGAAAATATGGGTGCATGGCATTATGTGAAAAACAGTTTTAAAAACGTTGAATTGCTTGGTATTTCGCGACTTGCAAGCGGTAGCCCGGCGGTAGGTTTGCACGAGCTGCACGATTTGGGACAACGCGAAATTGTGAATAAAGTGTTCCGTAAGTGCGACTGCGAATTGAAACATAACTATTGTGGTTTGCAATGTGTTAAAGGCAGGTCGCGTGAAGAAATTATGAAACAGTTTAATTATTTCGAATAGAGAAGTTATAATATTTGCTTTTCAGCATACAAACCCAATTGGTATAACACAGAACGTTTCCCGCCAATCACATTACTGTTACTTAAATCCAGCTATGAAAAAATAACCTTTTTCAAGGTTGCGCACTTTGCTTGTTAGCTCTACAAAAGTACGGACTTTTTTTTAATCTCCAAATTTTTTCGCAACTTTTTTCAAAAAAAAGTAAAAAAAGTTTTAAAGAGCCAAAAGCTACTTAAAAGAACTTAACAAGTTCCATTAAAAAAAGAGCTTTCAAAGCAAACCAATTGCTATTATAAACAAAAAAGCTTTATCTATTTTCAACAGACAAAGCTTTTCTTATCAGCACCGCAATAACTTAATAGTGCGCCTTATTTAGTTTCTTCTTGCTTTTTTTCTTCTTCTTTATTGCCGGTAGCTTTTTTAAATTCCTGAATACCATCGCCGATTCCTTTCATAAGTTCCGGAATTTTTTTACCGCCAAAAAGCAATATAATGGCAAATACAATAATTGCTATTTGCCATGGACCAATTATGCCTAAAAAAATAATTGCATTCATCGTTTTAATTTTTAATTCGGTACAAAATTACAATAATTAATAAAGCAAGCAATACTGCTCCGTTTTCTATTTGAACAGTTTCACAATATCGTTACCGTTGGCAAAAATAAGCAGCGACAACAATATAACCATACCGCCTATTTGTGCATATTCCAAAAACTTATCCGAAGGTTTGCGTCCTGCCACCAATTCGTAAATAAGGAACAAAACGTGTCCGCCATCTAATGCCGGAATAGGTAAAATATTTACTACACCCAACATAATTGAAAGCAAAGCGGTCATGCTCCAGAAAACATGCCAATCCCAGAATGGAGGAAAAATATTGCCTATTGCAATAAAACCGCCAACCGATTTATACGCTTCGGTTTCGGGGTTGAAAATTAACTTAAATTGCTTGAGGTAATTACCAATTTCAGTATATCCTTTGCTTATGCCCGCCGGAATAGAAGCAAAGAAGCCGTATTCCTTTTCGTGCAAATCGAATAAAATATTATGATCCACTACCGGAAAAATACCAATTTTTCCTTCATCGGTAATAAGAACAGGAATTTCTTTTATTTCGCCGTTTCTATCGATTTTAACCAACACTTCTTTACTTTTATAGGTGCCAAGCACTTCGGCATATTGGAAAAAAAGTGGTAATTCTTGTCCGTTAATGGCCAAAAGTCGATCGCCCTTTTTAATACCGGCTTTTTCTGCGCCGGAATCTTCAGAAAATCGGTCGGCAATAAACGGGAAGCCCAAATGCATTAGTTTATTGCCTTTTATAACTTCAGCAACTACATATTCAGGAATAGCCAGTACTATTTTCTCATTATTTCTTAAAACCGTCATTTCTTTATGACTGTTAAGCAATATTTCAGGTACAATATCATGAAATTCAGCAGGCACTGTTTCATCTAATTTCAGAATAATATCGCCGTTTTGCAAGCCCATTTGCCTACCTAATGAATCGGCATAAATACCGTATTTGGCGTTTTCAACGGGCAAATATTTTTCGCCCCAAGCAAATAAAATCATGGCGTAAATACCAATTGCCAGAATAAAATTGAAAAGTACGCCGCCAATCATAATCAACAGTCGTTGCCAAGCCGGTTTCGACCTGAATTCGTGGGGTTGTGGTGGCAATGCCATTTGCTCTTTGTCCATCGACTCGTCAATCATTCCCGAAATTTTTACGTAGCCGCCCAAGGGCAACCAGCCTACACCATATTCGGTTTCGCCTTTTGTAAATTTAAAAACCGAAAACCAAGGGTCGAAGAACAAATAAAATTTTTCGACCCTTGTTTTAAATAACTTGGCAAACAAAAAATGCCCAAGTTCGTGTATAATAACAAGTATCGATAAGCTAAGTAATAATTGTGCAGTTTTAATTAAAATATCCATTTTATATAATTGTTTTATTTTCTTTTTAGTTGAAATAATTGAAACGAAAAAGATTTCAATTATTTTGAATTAAACTACCGGTTAAAAGCTTTAGTTGCAATTAGCCTGTTAGCCAAATCGAACGCTTCTTTATTGAAAACCAAATAATCGGCAATGGTTGGGTTTTCTACGAATTCAATAGTATTCATAACTTCCTCAATCAAATCGGTCATTTTCAAAAAGCCAATTTCGTCGCGTAAAAAAGCGTAAACGGCAGCTTCATTGGCAGCATTCATAATGCAAGGCATGTTTCCACCAATTTTCATTGCCTTAAAAGCCAAATCTAAGTTTCTAAAAACTTGCGTATCGGGCTTTTCGAATGTTAAATTTCCGTAGTTTGCAAAATTGAAACGCGGAAAATCGGTTTCAATTCGGTTCGGATAGGTAAGTGCGTATTGAATAGGCAGTTTCATATCGGGCAATCCCATTTGCGCTTTCATTGAACCATCGGTAAATTGCACTATGGAATGAACAATGGATTGCGGATGAACGATAATGTCAATTTGCTCGGCTTGCAAATCGAATAACCATTTGGCTTCAATAGCTTCCAAGCCTTTGTTCATAAGACTTGCCGAGTCTATGGTTATTTTTGCGCCCATTTCCCAATTGGGGTGTTTGAGTGCTTGTTGCTTGGTAACGGTTTTAAGAAAATCAACTGTTTTTCCTCTGAAAGGTCCGCCGGAGGCAGTAAGGTAAATTTTCTCTATTTTATTCTGAAACTCGCCTGTAAGACACTGAAATATAGCCGAATGTTCGGAATCGACCGGTAAAATTTTGCGCTTGTAAGCTTTTGCCAATTGGGTTATTAAATCGCCTGCAACAACTAAGGTTTCCTTGTTTGCCAGCAATTTCTGCATCCGATGCAGCCACGGCTTCGGTTATGGCATCTTCGCCTGCCAAAATTTCGATAGCGCTATTATTAATTGCGTGCTTAAGTTCGGTATATTTCGATTTATTTGCAATAACAACAGTTTTAGGTTGAAATGCATAGGCTTGCTCTGCCAAAAGCGTTACATTGTTTCCGGCAGTTAGCAAGTCGACCTTAAATAAATTCGGATTTTTTGCAACCACTTCCAGCGTTTGCGTACCAATAGAGCCGGTTGAACCTAAAATTGCAATTTTTTTCATTCGGTGTTTTTTCTTGTCGTTTTCAGGTTTAGAAAACAATATAGTTTTCAGGGTTCAAAGGTATGCCGTTGTGCCATAGTTCAAAATGTAAATGCGGTCCGGTTGAAAGCTCGCCCGAATTACCAATAATTGCAATCGGTTCGCCGGCTTTAACCTTATCGCCTACCCGTTTTAATAACGCCGAACAATGTTTGTACATCGAAACCAAATTATTGGAATGCTGAACCTGAATTACATAGCCGGTGTTAATAGTCCAATCGGAAACAGTAACCGTACCATCCAGAACCGACAAAATAGGTTCGTTAGGTGCGGCAGCCAAATCAACGGCATAATGTTTTTCGGCAGCATTATATCGGCTGGTTATCATGCCTTTAACCGGCAAAAAGAAATGCAAACTGCTAAATCCTTTATTTTGTTTGGGTTCAATGCTCGAAACATTAAACTTTTCTTCTTCTTCAATTTGTTTGCGTAAAAGCGAATCGTGTTTCGATTTTGTAAATACAATGTCGTTCATTCGCACTGATGTATCGGCAACGGAAACTTTTTGTACCGGAGTTTTACCCGAAATAATACTTCGAATATTTGCCAAATATTCTTCTTGCATCAACAATTCATTCTCCAACGAATCGACCCGAATGGCATTTCGAATAATTTCTTGTTGCAATTTGCTCGAAGTGTAGGCAGGTAAATAGGCTTTAAGCGGAGTAAAAATAAGAATTAACGAAACCAAAATAAAAATGGCAACAATACCCAAACCGCCAAATACGAATAACTGTATTCGGTTAAAAACCATAGTTGCCGTTGGTTCATACGATTCGTGATTATAAAATATTAAGCGATATTTTTGTTTAAGCTTAGCTTTCAGCTTTTCCCACAACTCTTTAAACTGCATTAGGGTTCTATTAAGTATTGGCACAAAAATAGAAAGTTTTAAGCAAGTTACCGAATAAAAATGAAAATATAAAAGCCCTTTTTTTATAAAAGAATGTTAAAATTCATTTTTATTGAAAATAGATTGAAATAAATTTGGAGATATGAAAAATATAGTCTAATTTTGTACTCGAATTTAAAAGGAATAGAAACCAAGATAATTCAAACGTTCAAATCAGATTTCTAAGAGAAAAAAAATATATTGTGGGGTGGAGCAGTTGGTAGCTCGTTGGGCTCATAACCCAAAGGTCGCAGGTTCGAGTCCTGTCCCCGCTACTACTAAAGCTTGCTGTTTCAGCAGGCTTTTTTTATTTGTACCCGGCGTAAATATTGGTAGTTCCCTACTACTAAATTGAATTTTTTAATTACTTTTGAAACTGCGATGTATTACCTATTAAGAACATCGTAATTATCTAATTATTAACTCATTAAATTATTTAACTAATCATGAAAAATTTAATCTTGCTTGCTGCATTTATTCTATTCGGAATATCGTGCAATACCGCTACCGAAACAAAAGAAACACCGGAAGCCAAAATAACTACCATTACTTATAAGGTTGAAGGAATGACTTGCAGCGGTTGCGAAAATTCTGTAACAAGTACGCTTGCTGCAATTTCGGGTGTTGACAGTGTAGCTGCCAGCCACGTAGACAGCACCGTTTATGTTAGTTTCGATGCCAACTCGGTAGCCGATGCCGACCTTATTAAAGCCATTGAAGCAAAAGGCTACGCAGTAAACGGAAAGTTATAAAAACAGCTTTCTAAAAGTCGAAATTCAGTTAACCTGATTCAAATCAGTTTAAAATATGCTCTTCAGCATAGTTTGATTCAGAAAACCTTACTAATTTCGGAAACTTATTGCAATGCTTTT
>JAIFNC010000117.1 GCA_020047935.1 Bacteroidota bacterium | reverse complement strand
TGTTAAAAGTTCATCTAAAGCTATTTGAATGCGTTCGTCGGTGTTATCCTTGAACAACAAGTACAACGATAAAGGGTCGACAACGGAAGCGATGGCAAGTACCGCCGGGTTGTATTTCCAAATTTCCAAATACAAGTCGCCATGGTAGTTATTTGGGTTATTAATTGTGCCGTTCGAAACAAGTTCTGTAAAATGGTTCGCGGCAATTGCATACATAGGCTTTATAATTCCGTTTATGTTGGTATAACGTGCCAAGGCATTTATTTCAGTTGCAAAACCTATGTTTTTGGGTAAATTGCCTTCTGCATAATACCACTTGCTTACCGGATTTCTTAAAAAAGGCAAGGCTTGTTGCCAGATTTCGAGTTTTGTACCTTTTAATTCCACTTTTCGTTCTTTGCTTTCGGAAGTTTGGCATAAACCCAAAGCAACCAAATTTTCTATTGCCCGTGCAATGTTTAAGTACGAAGTTTGCAGTTGTTCGGCAATTTGTTTGTAGTTCAATCCGTTCAAACTTTCTTTTTGCAAATGAAAAAGCACCAGTAATTGTGCTGTCGGTTGCAAATACTCCAGTCGGCGTTTTTGGGTTTGTCCAAAATCTTTTAAATCGGTAAGCAGCGAGGGCAGAAAAGCTTGCCTGCCCGGTACTACAAAGTTTAATTGCTTTTGCACCAGTCTGTTTCGCTTATACGATTCTATTGCAGGAAAAACGATGATTACTACACATTTCAGTACCTTGTTTATGGTTTCGCAATGTTTCAAATATTGGTCGGGGCTTAATATTTCGGCATCCTTTTTCGTAATAAAAACCACCGGTTTACCTAAAATTTCCGCGAAGTTGAATTGGTAAATTTCGGTTAAAAAGTAGGGCAAACCTACTAAATCGGGTTGTGTTGCCGACCGCAAATTTAATTTTTGCCCAAAAGTAGTTTCAAGGTATTTCGTAAGCGTTTCCATGCTGTATTATCATTATTTTTGCAAATTTACAACACATATTGATAATATGCAATTTTATTGATAATTATCTAATATTTATACTGATAATCTATGATATTTTCATTAAATGACAAATTATTCAAATACTGATTATTTTAATTTTCTTAACCAATTAAAATCCGAAAAAATAAAGAACATATTAAACGCAGTCGCTAAGCAATTTGGAATTTCTTGCGACTTTGTCTAAGGATTATTTTTATAGTCAATAATTACGGTCTAAGAGAAATGCCATTTAAAACCTCTTGAAGCTTTGCCTCAATTTCATGAATTTCAGTTGATAATGGAAGTTGACTGCGTTCATAAACAATTAACCTTGAATCTAATTTAAGGTTTTCGCTATAGATTTGTAACCGCTTAATGTAATCATTCTTGTTTTGCATATCCGACCGCACAAAAACAGTTATTTGGATACCTTCCAAATCGAAATTGCAATCAACGCTTATTGTATGCTTGTTTTCAAGGCGAAAATCATGAACCAGTGTTACCTTTTGATGTATCCATTGAGAAGCACCCAGCGGGTTAATCTTGCTTTGAATGACTTTTATTTTCTGAAAGATGGCATTATAAATATTTCCACGCTCAAGCAATATGCGGTCAAGCGTGGATTTATTATTGATGAAAAAATTTAATATTTCAGTATTCATAGATATTGGTTTTGTAAAATTTAACATGGTTTCAATAAAATCAGTTGCAATAATAACATATTTAGCATTTGCTTGTATTGAATATTTACCAAATTGGTTCAACAATTCATTACCAAACGTAATATAGTTTACGTTGATAAAGCCATTGGATAGTAGATTATTATCTACATTACGGGCAGATAATACTATTTTTAATTCTTGCTTTTGTTCGACGTTTTGGACTTTAATAAATTTAGCATAGTCGCCTAAATCGTTATATAAATCAGCCCAAACTTTGTTCTCAATTGCAATAATATGCTGATCAGTTTCAAATACTATATCAATACGTTTATTGGAATTGGTTACAGCCTCCCTTTGCATTTTATAAACCGATATTTCTTCGGGAACGGATTGCATGCCTGAGCATATGAACAGTGATTTAACAAATAAATCTTTAAATCCATGATGGTCTTCTGTATCAAAGAAAAAAGCCAATATATTGCTCATTACATTTTCGAAATGCGGATAACCGGATATTTCCATGTAAGTGGGATTGACTTTATTCAACTTGCTTTCCAACAAGTTAAAATTATTGAAGAAAAATTCTATATCATTCATTTGTTTCATTATCATCAAATTAGTTTGTTTTATCCTTTTTAAAATTTAACCACATTACAAGTTATATTTTGGCTTTCAAAATATGTGGTCAACGAAAACCTGCGATACATTCGGTTACCAATTCTGCCATATTTTGGTTTTTGCTTCAATCTACTTCCTCAGGCAGTCATTTTTCGTTTTGGTTTATTTAATGCCGTTTAAACTGTTTATTACTTTTTTAAATACTCACCACCACCATTATCAACATCGTGCCAGTAGGTATATGAAACGCTCATTGTAGAAACTTCTGAAAGTAAGGTTCCGTAATCGTACCAATTTTTAATAATGTATTCTTCATCGAACTCATCTACAAATAAACCTTTAATTTCAGTTGAATTGTATGCCGGTGTATGGGCTTTAATCAATATACTTTCGGCTATATCAATCAATTCCTCCCAGTTTTCTTTCTTGCAATCAGTTGATTTATATATCCTGCCAATATGAATGCGTTTTGGGCGTAAAACTGTTTCGTTAAATTCGGTTCTATCTTTAAGCCGTGTTGCAAATGTTTGTTTTTCTGTTTTACCTATATATAGCAGCACGTCTTGGCCGTAAACCGGGTGTGCGCCATATATTTGATAAATACCGGAATCGGTTGCTTCATTTAACTTTTTTATGTTTACTTCTGAATATTCCATACTTACCCAGCCAATGTGTATTACATTCAATTTTTTTATCATATTGATTATTTTAAAGGTTTAAAGTTACGTTTCTATTGTTTATTTCCAAGTTTGCTAAGCCTTTGCATCTTCCACGCGAATTATTGACTTTAATAGTTTATTTATTTCGAAACTCCTGCCGCTCAACACCTAACGTTATCCTGTTTATCGAAACATTTATTCCAAATTTTTGATACCAATTGATAAAAGCAACAAATGCACACATTCGTAAATTGCAACATGAAAATTTGGGAAACCATTTCAATTTTTAGTAATAATATAATTGTTCTCTTTTAATTATTGCCAAAAATAAATGAAAATCAGTCGGTTTTTCTAAAACATAGTAGCCCAAGCCATTTTTTAATAAATGTAAGTGAAACTCAATATTACCATGCCCTGTATAATAAATAATTACTGGTTCGTATTTAAGTTTATATAAATAATGTGCAAATTCCAAACCGTTCATTCCGGGACGCTCATAGTCTTGTAATAAAAAGTCAATGGTTTTATGTTGCTCGAATATTTGAAGCGCTTCGTCGTTTGATGTGGCATACAGGAAATTAACATTTTTAAAATTGCCAAGGGTTTCTTGTTCGTAAGTTAAAATTTGCTTACTTGTTCGTATAGTAGCTGCATCATCGTCAAGTAACAAAACTTTAATATTTGGTAACCATTTTATTCGTGTTTTTTTTATTTTTCTTTTAATTGGCTTGAATTCCAAATCGGTAAGCCATAAGTATAATTGGAATAATCCTAAAGGGGGCAATTGGTCAACGGCTTCATAATAAGAAAGCTTAGGAAAACATTTCATAATCTTAATGCTTACTAACCGGGCTTGCTTTATTATAGCTAACAATAAATTAAGATCACTTGGTTTAGACATCACATAGGTGCATCTCCCCTCGGTTTCTATGCGCGATAATCTATCGGGTTCGGTATAACCTATTAAGTAAATTATAATTGGTTTAAATTTAAGCTTGTATAAATGCAAAGCAAACTCCAAACCGTGCATTCCGTGCCGTATATTATCTTGAACAAGTACATGAATTGTTTCATGCTGTTCGAACAGTTTTAGGGCATCTTCGTTGGATGTTGCATACAAGAAATTTATATAAACAAATTGTTCTTGTTCCAAGGTTAAAATGGTTTTAATCGCTTTTATTACAGGTGCTTCATCGTCGAGAAACAGTATGTTTATTTTTGGTAGCATTTTCATGTAAGTTTATTTTGATTTACGCTTATTCATGTTTTAACTTTTCGGTAAGCCAAGTATTCAACTTGAATAACTCAATTTTTGGCAAACTGTCAACGGCATCGTAAAATTCTTTTTCAGGGAAACAATTTACAATATTTGGGCATATTCTTTCTATTTCATGCAACATTGAAAGCAAATCTCGTAATTCGATTATTTTAAAATATACATACGATGCCCTGCTTTCAAAAATCATATCATTCATTGCCGGCGGTTTTTCGTCATCTATAAAATACACAATAATCGGTACTGTTTTTTGACGGTACAATTGTTGTGCAAACTGCACGCCGGTTGTTTCGGCTCGGTGATAGTTCTGAATGAGTGCATGTATGGTTTTGTTTTGCTCAAATAGCGTAAGTGCTTCTTCGTTTGATGTTGCAAACAGAAAATTAATATCCCGAAAATCGCATTCTTTTTCTTGAAATGAGTATAAAATACTCTTAAGCGCCCTAACGAACAATGAATTATTGTCGAGAAACAAGATGTTTATTTTGGGCAACGATTCTGTGTTTATATTTTCCATTTCTTTTTCATTTTTTTAGTTTCTCAAACGCTGCCTTGTCCTTAGTCGGACGAAGGCTGGTTTTTACTATTCCACCCCCTCCAGCAGCCATTTTTCGTTGTTATAAATGAAATACGACGGGGCATTGCGACCCAGCAGGGTTAGTGCCAGTTGGGTGCTTGGGTTAATGGCGATGTAGCCGGGTGAGGCGGTTTGGTGCTGCTCTGTAATTTGATATTTAACAAGGCTTCCGTCGGGTTTGCGGACGGTGAGCAAACTACCCATTTCGACGGAATGGGCAGTGCCAATACCAAATAAGCTGCCTAAATTGCCCGGCTTTGTTGTAACAGGGTCGTCAGATTTTTTTTTATTTCCAATAATTTGCTTTAAAATTTTTAGTCGAATAATTTAATATCTGCTTAATTTAAATTATCTCGTTTTCTTTTTAATGATATAATTGAAAGTTATAAAAAGAATAATAGGAACAAACAGTAAAATTATTAATCTTGCGTATTTATCCGGAATTAAATTATTCGAATAGTCAGTTGTGCTAATTAAATCTGCTAAAACGCTGACTATTGTAAGTGTTGTTAAAAAAAACAATGTTCGATTTAAAACATTATCTCTTTTTGTTTGTTCTATATTTGCAAAATCCGATTGGATATTTGAAAAAATTTCAAATGTACTCAACAACTTTTCCTGCTTCACACTTAATTTATAAAAATTCTCAAAATTCTCAAAAAACTGCATATCTGTAATATGAATGGAGCTGGTTGATGAATAATCGCTTAAATTTATTATTGTTGTAAGGAAAGTTTTTTGTTGGTTAATTTCAGTTATATCGCTAATTGTAACATTATTTTGTAATTTTTTCTTTGTAAGCATTACTAACTTTTTCTCAATAAATTTCTCAAAACTTAAAGTTATTTGTCTATAAACCGAAAGAATTTGAATCAAATAAATTATTGCTTCTTGCTCCGATTCATTATTTTCATTAGAAATTAACAAACTATCTATATAGCCCCAATAAAGAATATCATCGCGCCATACTAATTTCTCACTAATCTTGTAATTATTAATTACGTTCATTTGCTCTAACAATTTTGCTTCATTAGCTTCATTTGCATTGCAAATAAACAGATGACTAAAATATAATTCTTTAAAAGCTGTATCTCGTTTAGTAATTTTATATAACGTACTTCTGTCTATAAACTCTTTTTTCTCTAAATGAATTAGCAAAAGATTAATTTTATCTTTTAGATATCTATCATAATCAAAATTACATTCATTTATAACTTTAGATAAATCGGTATAATTAATATTTTCATCAAAATCACATTCAACATCTAGCCTAACAGTTATAAAACCAACTGAATAAAAAATGAAATAAAAATCTTTAAATTGAAGGGTACTAATAAAATTGATAATTTTTAATTCATTTTCAAATTCTTCTTTAGCATACAATTCAGCACTTTTTTGCCATTTTGCAAATACAACATCGTTTTTAAGATTAATTTTTATACCGTATCCAAATGAAAACGAACGAATTGAAAACAAATCAGTATTTTGAAATACATTACCTTCGAAATTTTCAAATAGCAACTGAATTTGATTAAACTTAAAATCCGAATTATTTAAAGATTTAAGATACGATTGGTTTAACTTGAAAAAATCGTCGTCAATACCAAATGAAACCCCTAAATCACATTGGTCTAAAAATGAAATAATCATAATGAGAATATTAATTTAAAAACTACAATAATCATCCCTACAATACTCGTTCAGTAAAAACTACTGCCTTTGTCGTTTATATATTAAAAGGCTAAAGCCTTTTTAGATAAATTCGATTGAGGCAAAGTCTCAAGCCGAACGAGGTTGCACAATCGCCATTAAACCTCCTCTTCAAAATCCAAGCCCAACTGTTTGGCTGCTTCTTTTGCCGATTTGTATTGTTGTTTGGTCTCGTCAATTGGGTTGCTTTCCGATGATTTTATGTTGAAACTTACTTCAATTTCAATTTTATTGCCGTTCATGGCAAACGGTGTTATAAAGTAGCTGAACAATTCGGTATAACGCTCTAATGGTACACTTCCCGAAATTTTTATCGATTTCAATTTCGTTATTTTGGGTTCTTCTTTGTTCGGAATTGGTACTACCGGTGTTGCTTCGTTGGTAGAAAAACCGGAATTATAAGCTAACTTTTCATCGCTTGCTTCTAAATTCTTCGGTTCGGGAATTGGCATTAAGGTTTTATCGACTAACCAATACGTGCTGTCGGTAACATCGAAAAACGGAACATTTTCTTTGAGATAATGCTTGGTGAAATTTGTGCCGTCGCCGGAAGCAATGCAAAACTCACCGTTAATGCAATACCTCAACAAACTTTTTGCTACGGCATCGATTCCGGTTATCATTGGTTTATCGTCGAAACGCAGGAATGCTTCATACACATCTTTTACTTTTATTGCCTGCGTAGTTTCAGGCAATAGCTTGTTATTCTTAAAGGTATTTAAACCAACCGATTCCAACAGCCACTCGTTCTCTTTTAATGCGGCTATAAGGTTGGTGTTTATCTGATTATCCAATCCGTCTTTGAACTGTTTGATTACAATATGTTCCGGGCCGGTTTTAGCCGAATATTTTACTACTATGGAATAGGCTGCCACCAGCGAATTAGCTGCCTGCTTCGATGCCTCGTCCATTCTTCGTTTAATTTCTTCTTTTTGGTCGCGCTCCAAGGTACCAACGTATTCCGAATTTATTTTTCGGCAGGCTAAAAATTCTCTAATGTCCGAATGCAATTTACTTACCGATATTTCGGAACATACCAAAAACAGCATGGTATTTCGATAAATACGTTCGCTGTTTCCTTTCTTGGTTGCTAATTTTTCGATTATCGGACGCGTATTTCCGTTGATGGTTTCAGGATTAGCCAAATATTTTGGACTTAAAATAATTAGCGTAGGCGTATTTTGCTCCGGAATATCCGACGACGGATCGATAAGTACATTAAAAAACTGAATTGCTTTTTGCTTTTCTTTAATGTTTGAAATTATTTCGGCATCAATATCGGTTGTTTGAATTTCGGATTTTGCCTGATTGATTAAAATATTGATATTGGGTTTGGTATGAAACCAAAAACGCTTTCCGGCACCGCCAATTTGTGCGTAGTATAAATAATAGGCATTCGATTCCAGTTCGTCTAACGCACCGTTAATACTGTTGTGGTTAAAGCCGTCGGGCTTTAAAAGGTGCAACTTAATATCGGGAACCGATACACCTTTGTTCGAGCCGTCGTTGCCGAACGAGTTCATTAATACTACCGATGCTATAGATTGTGTAAGGTAATGCTGACCGTATTCTTGTTTGTTGCCGTCGATTTTAAATGCATTGGACGACGAGCCTGCCACATCGGCTGAAATTACGGCATCGTAGCCGTTGCCGTACAAGCGTTTTAGCTGTCCGGTTATGGCATCGAGGTTTGCTAAATTAATATCGCCCGAATGAATTAACAGGTTATTGCCGGGCAACGATTGTTGGCGTTTCCACAAATCGCTTACAATGGCTGCCAAAAGCCGCAATACGCCTCTTGTTCTTTGGAAATCGTGATGACTTGCCCAACGAACCCTGAAAATATCGATTAGCTCGGGGTGAAACGGATACGATTTTATGATTTTTTGCTTATAGGCCGATTTGTTCGAATTTAGTGGCAACTCGCTTGAATATTGCTGATACAATTCCATGTATTTGGAAGCGGCGGCTTCAATAGCCGAAGCATCGCCAACCTCTTCGAACAATCGGCGACGGATAACTTCGTATATTTCTTCGTCGGCAACCGGTTGCGTATCGGCACCTACGCGGCTGACTCTTTTTTGCAGGCTGTTTAAAATGGCTTGCGCTTCGGGGGTATTGCCCACCTCCTGCGGACTGGCCGGCAAGGTTATTACCGCCACACAATGATTGGTGCCGGCAACAGCCTCGGTAAGTTCCTGCATAAAACTTATGGTTTGGTCGGCTAAACTGCTGTTGCCCACCTTGCGTGCCGATGCTTTTACGCAATAATCGGCTAACTCGTCGATTAATATTAACGCCGGTGTTGTTTGTTCCAGTATTTTTTTGAAAATACCTGCCGGTGCAATTAGCTGTTCGTCGTTTTTACGAACCAATTCATACGTAGAAGCACCGCCCAATTGATACGCCAATTCGCCCCAAATGGTTTGAATATGAATACCGTCGCCGGTGGTTCTGCCGTTGGCGGCATCGTTGGTGGTATTGGTAAAAACGGCAATGTTTGCAGTTTCGAAATCGGGCACACCGGTATAACTTAATAATTCGGTTAAATACGATGATTTTGCCGCACTTTTGCCCCATTGGCAAATGTGGTACAAGCTTATAAGTGCGTGGGTTTTACCGCCGCCAAAACCTGTTTGCAACGACATTACCCGGTTTTCGGCATCTTCGTTGCCGTTTAAACCTTTTATTACGGTTTTGCTTATGGCTTTAAGACCGGCGGTAAAGAATGTTTTCGAGAAAAACACATCTTTATTTTTATATATTTCGCGTCCGGTACCTAAGGCTACATCGCCTAAGTTAGCAGCAAAAACGCTTTCGTCCAAACGCCCTTGCTTAATATCCATGTGCGGCGAAACTACCCTAAACCAAGGCTGCAAACCGGTGGCTTTTTGCTTTTCGGCTTCCGATTCGGTTTTTACGGCATTGGTTTGCAATTGCTTAATTTCATCTTCCAGCTCGGTCATTTTGGTAAGCCGAGCAATGGTTTTCATGTGTATCCAAGCCTTGGTAACTTCGTCTTCGTCTAAAGTGCTGTAGTGTGCAATTTTGTTTCGTATATCGGTTATTTCGCCCAGCCACGCCGGCAAATCGCCGGTTTTTTTTGCAAAGTCAGAGGCAAGCAATTTTTTGTTTTTTATTGCAAACGATTTAAAATGCGGATAATCTATCATTTCCATTGGGTTAGTGCCGGCTTTCAACCCTTCGTTCCAATATTTCAGTTGGTCGGGCAAAAGGCACTGTATGTATTCGGCAGGCCAGTGGTCGCCATAATCTTTCATAAGTGTTATAACAATGTACGGACGAAATGCTTCGATAAAAAGACCTAATGCTTTTGATAAATTTTCGTTTTGCTGCTGACTGATTGCCATATTTTTAAAAAATTTTGAATAATTGAATGATGAATGCCTGAATTATTACATTGCTTAATGTCTAAAATCTCCCGTCTAATAGCTATTTTCACATTTCCAACTTGGTTTGTGCTGTTGGTGCTGCGGTATTTTTGCTTTCGCGAATTAGGCTGTCTTTGTTTGCCAACAGTCCGGCGGCTTGTTTGTGGTCGTCGGTGCCGGCGGGCAATACTTCGCAAAGCGAGGTAATAACGCGCCAAAAGTTATTGTCGGTTTGGGCGGCTTTTTTCTCGATAAATTGCAGCAATGCCGTTCTGTCGTTGCCTTTGTACAATGCCAAGGCTTTGTGTACTTGGTCTATTAAATTGGCATTTTCTTTTTCGCCCAAGTGTTTGTTTTCGGTGTTGCGTTGTTCGAAAGTGCCAAGGGTTTGTTTGTTGCCGTTTTTTACCAGAATATGTTCGGTAAATAAATCGTGAACGTTAATGCTTAGGCCTACGCGGCTAAATTTTACGGCATCGTCAAAGTCCGATTCGGCAAAACTGTAAAGCTGCAACCAGCCTATGTAAAATTTGGTAAAATCGTCGCCTTTGAAACCTTTGAGCAGCGCATTAAAAGCGCTTTCGCGTGCCAGTTCGAGCAGGTCTTTAACGGTAACTTCGGTACCGTCGGCTTTTTCGACTTTTTGGTATTGCCCAAACACACTAACAGCCTGCCCAAAACAAGCAGTAAGCAAATCGGCACCCCGGAAACCCAGTTCGTACAGCTTTTTAACTTCGTTTTCAACCGTAATTTCAATGGCTTTTTTAACCTCTTTGTACTCGCCAAAACCGCTGCGCTGAGCCGGTTTGCACGAAACGGTAACCGACGAAGATAAAAAAGCTTTATCAGTTTTTGTTCCGGATGTTCTCTCAGTATCAATTGCCCAACTTCCGGTTATGTTCATACGAGCACCTAAAATAGAATTACACAAGGTTGTCCAAGCTTCGGTGCTTTGGTGTGCAAACATAATGCTTACAATATCGGAAGTCTGATATTCAATTGCATCAAAAATTTGCAATAGTTTGGTCTCAAAATGATTATTTGCTTTTTCAAGACTTCCTTCATGCTGATACCTTAAAGCTGTACATTCCTCCATCTTTGGGGTTTGCGGTGTCGAAAAATTTAATGGATACAGTTCTCCCAAGCTTCTTTTGAACCAAGCATAAAAAAAGTCAGATAAGTCAGCATATGCAATTGCATCATAATAAGGTGGGTCAGTTACAACAGAAGTTATTGTTTTCTTCTCAAATTGCGATTTGTTTCCGCTTGTAGCATTATTTAAATCAACAGAAAAAACATTTTCAGATTCTGTTTCTATGTACCTTAAAATCCAGTCTAATTGATTAGAGGCACCACCAGTTGATGATGTAAATGGATTAGACTCAGGAAAATCAAAAACCATTGCAATTGCTTGTCTTCCAAATGGATGTTCAAAAGTTTCTGCAACAGTATTCCATATTCCAAATGACGTTGACCTTGATGCTACTCTATTAATTAAAATTCCCAAAAATGTGATAATTGATTTTTTATAATCCTTATTCAAAAAGTCAACATTCTTGCTAATAATTGTAATCTGCTTTATTAAAGTAGTTAAAACTAAGAATTGTCTATCAGTAAACATATTTCCATATTCAAGAAAACCCCAGCCACATAAATCAAATTGTTTGGTATTTCCAAAAGGCAATAATTCTTTTAAATCATTTTGAATAGAAATAGTTTTTAAAATGTTTATTTCTTCTATTGAGGGCAATCTATATTTTTTGCCATTTGATGATTCTATTATGACTGCAATTAATCTTTCCTTAATTCCTTTTTTGAGGAATTGTTGTTTTAATTCAAGATTAGATGTTGTATTACCGCAACAAGGACAAACTAAACTTTTTCTATTCTGAACAAATCCATCTACCTTACATTCACCAATTG
>JAIFNC010000202.1 GCA_020047935.1 Bacteroidota bacterium | reverse complement strand
GCTTAAATCGGCTGCTTTTGCTATTTCGGAATGCACCAATTTTCCGCCGTTTTCTTGCGATAAAATTCGGAATGCATATGCCAAATGGTGCACGCCGGTGTTTGAACCTGCCGGCAGACAGTTCTCCATAATTATAGCATAAATACCGGTAAGCGCTTTGCGTTTTTCGGCTTCGGTTGGTGCAAGCACAACTTGCGGAAAGCCGCCCCAAACGGCATATTCGGCAAATAATTCGTATATTTTATGCTTATCGGATAAGGAGACGGGCGTGTTGCTGCTCATTTTATTAAGTGCCGCCAACATGCGGTCTTCGCTCTTGAAATATAGAAACTCTTCAAAATCGAGGGTTCGGAGCTTAAAAAATCGTGCTCTGCGACTCAGTGCGGCGGTATTTTCGGGCGTTCCCCAAAAATTGCTGCCGGCCGAAGCCGCAACCATAAGCATATCGCCATAATAATCGAACCAATAGCCGAGTGTTTTCATAGGGTCGCTGAGCATATCAATATCGTCGATAATAACATAGGTTTTGCGATTAAGCACACGCGGTATGTAGTTGAAAATATGGTCGGGGTTTTGGTTTACCGATTCGGTAATTTCGAAATCGGAGCAATTAATATAATATGCCGGCAATCCGGCATCGAGCGACGAAGCATAGAGTTGGGTCATAAGTGCCGATTTGCCGGTTCGGTAGCCGCCGCCCACAATTAAAAAGCGGTTTCCGAAAAGGTGTTTCTGCAAAACAGCCAACAGTTTACGCTTTTTAAGGCGCGGTTTTGCTACCTCCGTAAGCACGGTTGAATTGGGTGTTGCTTGAGCGGTTCCAAGTTGGTTTAAGGTCAAAACTTCGTGGTTTAAATACATGGTGCGTTACGTTTTTTAAATTCTAAATTTCGATATGCAGAAGGTTGCGGTAAAGTGTCGATTTGTTGAAACAGCGATTGCCCTTTGATTTTACCTTTCTTTTTCTGCATATCGAAATTTGTTGTCGAATTTTTTGGTTATTACTAAAATGTTCCGTACTTTTGATTAATAAATAATCATTTTTACGATTACAATATAATCACAGTATTTTTAACCGCAAAATTTTTAAAGCTATTTTTTCAGCATAAATAAAAAAAAGATTTTAAGTAATTGGTTTTCAACATAAAAAAATTAACCTATGATTTTTGGAAGCAACATTAAACTTTTGCGCAACCGGCGCGGCAAAACGCAAGACGACTTGGCGCGAATACTAAGCATGAAACGCCCAACGTACAGCGGTTACGAAAACAACATTGCACAACCCAACATTCCGGCGCTGATTACGTTTTCGGAATATTACAAAATATCGATTGATACCTTGGTAAAAATCGATTTAACCAAATTGTCGGAAAGCCAACTTTCAGAAATTGAGCGCGGGTTCGATGTGTATGTAACCGGCAGCCGAATTAGAGTGCTTGCCACAACCGTGAATCCGAAAAATAAAGAAAACATTGAGTTGGTAACCGAAAAAGCAAAAGCAGGTTACACGCGCGGCTTTGCCGACCCCGAATTTATTAAAGATTTGCCGGTATTTAATTTGCCATTTTTGTCGGAAGAGCGCAAATATCGGGCGTTTCAGCTTAACGGTGACTCCATGAACCCAATACCCGACAAAGCGTGGGTAACTGCCGAATTTTTGCAAGATTGGCGGCAAATCGAAAACCACCGCGCCTATATAATAGTTACGTTAAACGATGGTGTGGTTTTTAAAATTGCCGAAAACTTTTTGGAAACGGAAGGCAAACTGAAACTTCATTCGCTTAACCCCATGTACGAACCGTTTGAGGTGGATGTGAAAGATATTTCGGAGGTTTGGAAATTTGCACTAAAAAACGATATGGATAAAATTAAAGGAATGATGAAGGGGAATTTTGAATGAAAGAATTTTGAATGAAAGAATTTTGAATTTTGAGCACTAAAAAACGATATGGATAAAATTAAAGGAATGATGAAGGGGAATTTTGAATGAAAGAATTTTGAATGAAAGAATTTTGAATTTTGAACGGCGAAGCCCTCACCGAAGGTAATGAATAAATGAGTAAATAGAAGAATGTGGTAATGTGGTAATTTGAAAATTTGTTAATTTAAAAATGTGATAATTTGAGAATTAACCCAATTGACTTAATTAAGTTAATTGGGTCAATTCTTCAATTTAATCTACATGTTTTGTAGCTAAAATGCAAGCAACTACCGATTTTTTGCCTTTGTAGCTAAAACCCATTTTGCCGCTGCTTTGGTATTGTACTTCGGAAACGGGAGCCAAGTCGGCACCTACTGCATTTTGTAATCGCTGCTCGAAACTACCGCCACCGGTAGCAATTTTAGCTTTAATTTCTTCAATATTTAGCTGCGTAGCCGAATAAAGTACGCATAAATAATCGGTTCCCGGGGTTGCATCCATTTCAATAAAATGGTCTTCGTCGGGCAGTGCCACGCTGTTTTGCGAATAAGTTAGTGCCGGACTTACGCCGGGCAAGTGCGGAAAAAGGGTAAACACATCGCCGGTACCATCGAACCCGATGGCATATACAAAAGCGGGCTGGCTATTGCTAAGGTAAATACGAAAACGGGTACCCGATTTATATTCGGCGCTGTTGGTATAGGTGCCGTTCTGCAATTCGGCAGACATAGCCTCGCCCGATTTAAGCACCAAATCGAGCGAACCTGCCAATTCGTTTTCTTTATCGGGCAAGGTTATATTATCGATAAGTTCGAAAGCGTACTTGGTAAAACTTGCCAAATCGTTGTATCTAATCCAAATATAGCCTTCGTTTCCCCACCAATCGCCCCACGAATTTTGAATTTCGAAAGCGCCGCCGTACATTTGGTCGGAGTAACCGATTATACACATGGCGTGTCCGCCAAAATTAGCGTTGGGGTCTTCGGTAGGCTCCCAAACACCTTTGGCAGTGCCAAACGAGTCGGGGCATTTCATACCGATAACTACCGGTTTATTTTGCGATAAACTTTTTTTGACTGCTTGAATTTTAGTCGCATTATTATCATACGTATCAAACAATTTGGCGTAATCGGCTATGGTATTGTTCTTAGCCAAATTATACACATAAGCGGGAATGGTTTGCGAACATTCGGTATTATACTCGCTTAATTGCGGAGCACCTTTTTCGGCAAGCAGTGCCATGGCTTCGTGCACGTAGGTGCCCATGGAGCAGTTTTCGTCGCCTTGCAACCTGATATTTGCATACACAAACCACGGCGAATAAGCGCGTTCGGTAATTATGCTTCGGTCGGTAATGTTTCGTTTTTGCGCTTGCACAATGCTTAAAGCGGCATAGGTAGATGACCAACCAACGCAGGTACCATAACTGCCTTGCGATTTTGGGTATGGTGCCCATTTTTTAAGTGAAGCTTCCGACGGTAACGCGTTGCCGTACAAACTGCGGGTTAAGGTAGCTTTTTTAAGTACTTTCCCGTAGTTATTATCGTCGAAATTAAGCCCGGTACCCGGAAGTTGGGCAAATATAAAATTTCCGGCTAAAAAAAAGCTTATAAATAAGAAATACTTTATTTTCATAGAAGTATATGATTTAACGAACGCATTAAATTAGTTGCAATGATCTTAATAATGCAATTTCAATGCCGTTTAGTAAAGCGTCCGGTCTAAACCTTTCGATTGGTCGAAGACCATCGAAATGGTTGGTATTAACCCGTTTCAAAGGTCTTCGACCATTTGAAAGGTTCTTAACTAAACGCCATTGAATGCAATTTATTAAATAAGTAGAAATTAAAAGAGTCAACCTAAAAAGCAAAAAACAATTTCTACATTAATAAAATCCTGTATATTAGCTCTGACAGAGTTTAAAACTCTGTCAGAGCTAACTTTTTAGACCACCTTTTAGTATAACCTATTTTTTGAAATAAAAATCGCCAAAAATACTTGAGTTATCCCAAGGCAATTGCATTTTATTCGAACGATTATACACATTCAGTCGAACGCGCTTGAACACGTCTTCAATTTTAATGTTCGGTAGGCGCAAAGCAGTTAAAAGCTCTTCGGTATACAGCCCGTTTTCACCTGCACCGTCGGCAGCCACCGAACCGGGCGAAGTTGCATAGGCAATATACGTACCTTGCGGAGCCATGGTACTAACCAAACCGTTTGAGCCGCCCGAACGGAAACTTCGAGCAAACGGGTTGTTACGACAAGCATCCAGAATTACAATGTTTATATCGTTACGTGCGTATTCCAATTCGCCCATAATTCTGCGCAAACTTACTGCTTCCAAATCTACATCTTGTTCTTTTTCAATTTGAGCATTTACCGGAATAATATAATTTTCGCCGCCCATTTGCATACCGTGTCCGGCATAATAAAACAAACCAACTCCGCCGTTTAGTGCCAATTTCTCGCCAAATTCGCGAATACGTTTTTTCATATCCGTCTGGTTCATGTCGGTATACATCATAACCTCGAAGCCAAGCTTTTGCAATTCGGCACCAATAGCTTTTGCATCGTTTACCGGATTTTTTAATGGCGAAACCAAATAGGCGCCATTACCTATAACCAATGCCAATTTCTTTTCTTTTGAACCGCCGGCAAAACTAATGGTACGTTTGTCGGAATTTGCCGTGCCGGAGCCGTTGGTTGCTTTTACCTCAATAACGTTGTCGCCGGGGTTAAGTTTAATGGTACGTTGCAAGCTGTTTTTGCAACCGTCGGCAACTACTTTGTAACCGCGCTCGCCGTCGCTGTTGTAGGGTACATTGTTTACAAATATTTTCACATCGGTTACTTCGGTTTCAGAATCGATACAAGCTTTAATGGTAAACGATTCCATGGAAGAACTGGTGGTGAAATATTCGGGGTAAAGCCAAGTAACTTTAGGCGGTTTTGCCGAATTGCTAATCAGTCCTTTAAACTCATCGTTCTCCCAACGTCCGGCTTCTGTTTTACCGGTTGAATAATACATAGTTCCTTCGCCGTGTCGTTGTCCTTGATTCCATTGTCCTACGTATTTTCTGCCGTCGGAACCCCAGGTGTAGGTACCAAAGCCATTGTACGTATTGCCGGAGAAATTACCAATATATTTATCGCCGTTTTCGGTAAAATAAGTTCCCTGACCGCTAAAAACGCCGCC
>JAIFNC010000277.1 GCA_020047935.1 Bacteroidota bacterium | reverse complement strand
TTTGGTTTTTTGGTGAAAAATCAGAAAAGAAGCATCGAAATTAAAACCATGAAATTTTACCCGATAAAAGGGCGTTTTTCGAGTTTTTATTTCGATATTTTCGAGAAAACTTTGATTGAACCGATGCTTCGAGGAATGCGAAGTTTTCTGAATCTGTTTCAGTTTATTCAGAACGGACGAATGCAATCGTATGTGCTGTACGGATTGTTTTTTATACTTTCAATACTTTTGGGTACATTTATTAACTATTTATATACCATGTATTTAATATAATGAAATTGCTATTGGAAATATTCAATCTGCTTGCCTTGGGTGCATTGGCAGCTATTCCGTTTCTGAACACTAAAGTTCGCGGAATACTTGCCCTTGCGGTTATTTCTGTGCAAACATTTTTGGCATTTATTATTGCAATTTCAGTTTTTAACTTCGGAAGTTTCGAGTTTTCGTACCAAGGTTCGCAAATTATTGGGCTAATTCCGGTTCGGGTCGATTATCTGTCGGCTTGGTTTATTGCGCTTATCAGCTTTACTTTTTTAACCGGCGCGTGGTATGGTTTTCAATATATGAAAAACTACCGTGAACAAGCCGATAACATAGCCTTGCATATTGCAGCTTTTATATTGGTTTACACCGCATTAATTAATATTTGTGTGGTGCAAAACGGATTAATTTTCTTGGTTTTTTGGGAAATAATGGCGGTTAGTGCTTTCGTATTGGTAATTTTCGAAAATTACAAAACCGACACCCTCAAAGCCGGCATTAACTACCTGATTCAGTCGCATGTAAGTATTTTGTTTATCATGCTGGGTTTTATGCTTATAAAAATGAAAACCGGCTCGTTCAATTTTCAAGCAATTACCTCATTTACAGCTGGCCAGCCGGCAATAATAGGAGTAGGACTTTTTATCATTTTCTTTATAGGGTTTGCCATAAAAGCCGGTTTTGTGCCGTTTCATACTTGGTTGCCTTTGGCACATCCTGCCGCTCCTGCGCACGTTTCGGGCATTATGTCGGGCGTAATAATCAAAATTGGAATTTATGGTATGTTGCGTTTGCTGTTGCTCATACATGCCGATATGCTTGCCATAGGGTATTTTGTGTTGGTTTTGTCGGTAATTACCGGCGTGTACGGCGTTATGTTGGCAATAGTTCAGCATAATTTAAAGAAATTATTGGCATACCACAGCATCGAAAATATTGGTATTATTGGCATAGGTATAGGCTTGGGCTGCTTGGGTTTGGGCTACAACAACCAATTTTTGGCAGTTGCCGGTTTGGGTGGTGCGTTGTTGCACACGCTTAACCATTCCTTGTTCAAATCGCTGTTGTTTTTTGCTGCCGGAAGCGTTTATCGTGCCGCTCATACCATGAATATTGAGGCGTTGGGCGGCTTGCTGAAAAAACTTCCGCGTACTGCGTATTTGTTTTTGTTGGGTTCGTTGGCAATTTGTGGTTTGCCGCCGTTCAATGGTTTTGTTTCCGAATTTTTCATTTATTCGGGTTTATTTGGAGCACTTATTTCCGACCATTCAACCTTAACGTTAGTGGTTTTATTTGCCATATTAGGCTTGGTGCTTATTGGCGGCTTGGCATTAATTTGCTTTACCAAAGCGTTTGGCATCGTGTTTTTGGGCAACGAAAAGCCCGAACTGCATACCAATTTGGACGCAGAAAAATTCGGAAGCACTATTCCGCTCTATGCCATTGGCGGCACCATTGTTTTAATAGGCGTGTTTCCGTTTTTGTTGGGTTCTTCACTTCAAAAAATAATTGGCTTATACCAACCTGACTTCAACTTGAATGCACAATCCCTTAATAGTATGCTTCAACAACTTACCAATATTGGGTGGTATTCGTTGGCGTTTATGGCTGCAATTTTGTTTTTTTATTTAGTTCGAAGAACCGTTACCGCCAAACGCCGTGTCGTTGCCGACGCTACTTGGGGTTGCGGATTTGTAGGCAAGGCAGAAAAAACGCAATACACTGCTTCGTCGTTTATTCGAACCTACCGTAAATTGGCTGAACCGGTGCTGCTTATCCGGCGCGAAAAGGAAGAGGCGCACGGCTTATATCCGAATTCGGTTCAGCAAAAAACACATGCGTTTGACCGAATTGAAAAATGGTTTATCGACCAACCAATTTTCTATTTCCGGCGTTTTTTGCAACGGTTCGAATTTCTGCAAAACGGTAATATTCAGACCTATGTAATATACGGAGTTGTTTTTATTGCGCTTATAGTGCTAATTCCGTATTTAATCGACAAAATTTCATTAGTACTAAACTTTTTAAATCAAATTTAATATGGTTAGCTTTTTACTTATCATACTTGTGAGTTTCTTTTTTACCGGGTTTGTAATTCGTACCAAAAGCATAGCCGGCGGACGAAAAGGCCCGGGAATTATGCAACCCATGAAAGACATTATCCGGCTTTGGCGCAAAGGTTCGGTGTACAGTTCAACCACCGGATTTATTTTCCAAATTGCGCCAACCGTGTACTTTAGCTCGGTTATTATGGCCATTTTAATGATTCCGCAAGGCAACAGCCCCGGTTTTATTTCTTTTGAAGGCGATTTTGTAATGTTCGCATATATATTGGCTTTGGGCAAGTTTTTAATGATTATTTCGGCACTCGACACCGGCAGCAGTTTCGAAGGTATGGGCGCAAGTCGCGAAGCCTTGTTTTCGATGTTGGTTGAACCGGCATTTTTCATTATTATGGGCTCTTTTGCTTTGTTTACGGGTAATACCTCGTTTCAGGGAATTTTTGGCAGTTTGCATTACGGCAGCGAAGTTTCGTACATGTTGGGCTTGTTGGCAACCTTTGTTTTTGTGCTTATAGCAATGATTGAAAACAGCCGAATGCCTGTGGACGACCCGAACACCCACCTTGAACTTACCATGATTCATGAAGTTATGATACTCGACAACAGCGGTTTCGACTTGGGGTTAATAATGTATACCACCAATTTGAAATTTGCCATGTACGGCGCCATTATTTCGAATTTCTTTATCGGAATGTTGCCTTTTGCGTTTTCAATTCCGCTGTTTCTGGCTATACTTTATTTTCATTCTTACTTCGGTGTCGCTGCTCATATTTTTTGGCGTTTTGTTGGTGTTAGGCAAATTTGTGTAGCCTTTTTTATGTTGAATATAAAATATTGATATTATGAATTTTATAGGAAAACAATTCATTCAATTTTTTTGACATTCGACCATTTTCAAATTATATAATTTGCACATTCGAATTTTTACTTATTTAAACATACTGATTTTTCAAGGATTCTTGCTTTTTGGCGTAACTTATTTAAGTTTAACGCACATAAGCTTGTTAAATCTTTCGCTTATAATGCTCGAAACCATTGTAATTAAAGCAATTGCAGTACCTTGGTTTTTAAGTTACGTTATAAAACGCAACGGCATTACGCGCGAAGCCGAACCGTATTTGCCTAACTTTGTTTCGCTTATAATTGTTACCCTCATAATTGTAATTACCATTGTGTTATCCAGCGCCATCGACGATGTGAATTTGAATAAAACCTATTTTGTAGTCGCACTTTCGACCTTGTTTACCGGATTGTATTTAATTGTTTCGCGCAAAAAAATTATTACCCACATTATCGGTTACATTGTGATCGAAAACGGCGTGTTTATTCTGTCGCTTGCCGTGGGCAACGAAATGCCGGTAATGGTAAACTTAGGCATAATACTCGATATTTTCGCCGGCGTTTTATTGTTGGGCGTGTTTTTCAACAAAATTGGCGACGTTTTGAAAGATCCCGAGGCAACCGTTTTCAAAAACCTAAAAGATTAAAACCCATGATAGCAATATTTTTAGCAGCAACTGCTTTTATTACATTAGGGCTTATGTTGAACAAAAACACCTTTGTAAATTATTCGTTGGTACTAGTTTACTTGGCGCTGTTGTGGGGTTTTATATTTTTACAATATCGGCAACTGAATGTGCTGCAATACGACTTTTTCCGAACCGATTCGCTTGCCATTTTAATACTTTTTGCTATGGGGGTGGTTAGTATTCCGGCATTTTTTCATGGCTACAGGTATATATATACACGCAAGGAACCGCCTCGTTCGCGTGGGTTTTTCTTTGGCGCCATGGTGGCTTTGTTAAGTGCAAGTGCTATGGTTTATATGTCAAATCATATTGCTGCAACATGGGTTTTTGTTGAAATTACCACTATCAGCGCCTCTGTTTTGGTGTATCATCACCGAAATATAAAAGCGCTCGAAGGAGTTTGGAAATACGTGTTTATAAGCACTATAAGCATTACTTTTGTATATGTGGGCATTTTGTTTCTCAGCTTGTCGTTAAAACATGCCGGCGTAACCGATTTATCGTTCGATTCGCTGTACGCCAACGTTAATAATCTAAACCCGTTTTGGCTTAAACTGTCGTTTCTGTTCATTTTTACCGGTTTTACTGTAAAATTGGGTCTGGTGCCCATGTACACCGCCGGAATTGATGCCAAAGACAAAGCACCGGCACCGGCAGGCGCATTGCTTTCGAGCGTAATTGTAAATGTCGGGTTTGTAACTATTTACCGTGTTTATTCGGTGGTGGCTCGCACACCGCTGCAACATTGGGCAAATACCATTATTATAATTTCGGCAGTGCTTTCTATTTTTGTAGCCACCGTGTATATGACTCGCATTAAGAATATTAAGCGAATGTTTGCTTATTCGAGTATTGAACATGCAGGCTTAATAATGTTGGGATTGGCAGCCGGCGGAATTGGTGTATATGCTGCCATTTTGCATGTGTTTTTGCATACATTTGTAAAACCTGCCTTATTTTTTCAGTACAACCAGATTTATAGGGTGTACCAAAGTAAAAGTATTTACGACATGGGGCAATATTTTAAGTACAATAAATACGGTGCAATTGCTCTGTTGCTTGCCTTTTTTTCGGCAACCGCCATGCCGCCTTCGGGTTTATTTATCAGCGAATTTCTTATTTTTCAATCGTTGTTCGAGGCGCAACATTTTCTTATCCTAATTTTTGTGCTTATTTTGCTAACTATTGTTATCTATGGTTTTGGGTCGAATGTTTTTAAGTTGTTGTTTACCCCACCGGTTAATTTCGATGAAAGTACAGTGCCTCGCGTATATCCGTGGGAATCGTTTTCGCAATATATTTTGCTGGCATTGGCGGTATATTTTGCCTATTTTCCGCCCGAACTGTTTGTAAACTTGCTGCAAGATGCGGTACGGTTAATTCCGGTAAATTAATTGTTTTTGAAATTATAAATAAGGTAATTTGTTTAATTTCAACAAAAAAGAAATAAAAATGAACTATATAAGCATAAAAAATAACCAAGCAATAAAAACCGATCAAATTCCGGTGTTGCCGTATTTGGCGTTTAGCGAGTTAAATGTCGGTCTGTTGCACCAAAGTCCGCACAGGCATTGTGTAAGCTATTTTGGTTACAATGTCGGGCAAAAACTTAAATTAATTTGCTGTATTGCCGACGATTTATTGCACGAAATTTTTATTTCTTCTGCTGAAGTGAATTCGTACGAAGAACTGCCTTCGTTTACCGCACAAAATCATAATTTTGAGAAATTTGAGCGCGAAATTCATGAAAATTTCGGGTTGAAATATACCGATCACCCTTGGCTCAAACCCATGCGTTTTGCCCATAATCGTGCCGACAAAAACCAATATATAGCCAATTATCCGTTTTACAGTGTCGATAGCGATGAACTGCACGAGGTAGGAGTAGGTCCCATACATGCCGGCGTCATTGAGCCCGGTCATTTCAGGTTTATTTGTAATGGCGAACAAATTTTACATCTCGAAATTCAATTGGGGTATCAGCATCGCGGGGTAGAGCAGCTTTTTCTTCAGAAGAAAAAAATATTGGAGCGCACCACCTTAGCCGAAAACATTGCCGGCGACACGGTAATAGGGCATACTACGGCGTTTGTAAATTTGTGGGAAAGTTTGTGCAATTACACCCCCGATTATTCGCTGCATTATGCACGTACCTTGGCGTTGGAACTGGAGCGAATAGCAATTCATACGGGCGATATGGCTGCCATTTGTGCTGATATTGCGTACTTGCTTGGCAATTCGGTATATGGCAGGCTGCGAACACCCATTGTAAACTTTTTGCAAGAATGGAGCGGAAACCGGTTTGCAAAAGGCTTAATTCGTGCAGGAAAAATCAATTATCCGTTTACCGAAGCATT
>JAIFNC010000208.1 GCA_020047935.1 Bacteroidota bacterium | reverse complement strand
ATCGATTCGTTGAAAAAAGTCTTCTCGTCGGCATACATAATTCCGAGCGGCATTTTGGCAGGATTCAGCTTAATAATTTCTGTTTTATTTCGAACTAAATACACCGGACGGTTTGCCCCGGCATAGGTTAATTTCATTTTATCAAAGTCAATTAAACAGAGCGCCATTTCAATTCCGTCGTTCGCTTCGCCTTGTTCGCCGCGTTGGTGCAAAGTATACATTATTTCAGCTCTTAAACGGGTAAGAATTTTTGAAGGGTCGAACTGGCTCATTGTATCGGTAATGGTTGTAAGCCAAGTAATACCGAGCAAACTCATAAACGCACCGGGTACGCCATGCCCGGTAGAATCGGCAACGGCAAACAAAACTTGATTTCGGTTTTTCGATGCCCAATAAAAATCGCCCGACACAATGTTCCGAGGTTTGTTTAAAATGAAATATTCGGGTAAAATTTCCGACAAATAATCGGTTGGCGGAAAAACTGCTTTTTGAATTCTTTCGGCATACAAAATAGAATCGGTTATTTCGGAATTTTGCTTGGCTATTTGGTCGCGCTGCGATTCAATTTCGTTACGTTGTGCCAAAATTTCTGTTTCGGCTTCTTTTATTTGGGTAATATCCGAATCGACAATAATAAACTTCTGCAATTCACCTTGCGGATTATATATAGGATTTATGGTTGTTTGATACCAAACAATATTTTTAAGCTTAGTATAAGTGCGTGCAATAAGCGTAACCGATTTACCGGTTTTAATGCATTCGTCGGACAGTTCGCGTGCTATCGTATTGAGTTTAATATATAATTGCTTATTTTCATGAAATTCTTCCAAGGTATAACCATACATTTGTTTAAATCCTTCATTTATCCAAATAGGCATTAAACCGGTTGAAAGAATAGTTACAGCATTATCGGTTTCGCGGGCAACCAACGAAAGCCTTTCGAGCTCGCTGTTCGAAGCTTCCAGTTTTCGGGTTTGTAGTTTAATTTTTTTATTTTGCTGTTCTATTTCAATGGTTCTGGCCTTTACTATTTCTTCGAGCCTTACATTGGCTCGTTTTAGCCGCATTGAATTTATTCGGAATGCCAAATACATGAAACAAGCCGAAAGAATTACATATATAATAATTGCCAATAAGCTTGAATACCAAGGCGAAGCAACTTTAAAACCAAATGTAGTAACTTTACTTACAACACCAAAAATATTTTGGGCTTGCAATTCGAAAACATAATTGCCGGGCGGCAAAAAGTTATATTCTTTAAAGGTTTCAGCTTGCCATTTGCTCCAATTTTTGTCAAGCCCTTGCATCCTGTAACGATATTGAATTTTATCGACATGGGTGAAAAATGGCGCAGAAAACTCGAATTTTATCGAATTCTTGTCCGACCCAATTCGCTTAATGAGCATGCCTTTTTCACCGGTAAAATTCACCGAGTATCCTTTAAAAAACAGTTCGCTGTATCCGTTGTAGAGCGTATCGTTTTCGCCGGTAATTATTCTGCGTAACCTTGCCGATACATTGGTTTGGGGCAAAGTACCAAAATCGGTTGTATAGCACATTATTCGTTTGCCGGTAACAAACCACATCTTTTTTGAGTCTTGTTCGTAAATTTGGGAATACTCCGATTCGTACGGAAAAATTCGGAACGGTTCCGAAAGAATGGTTCCATCCGGTTTTTTCATATACAAGCCTCTACCGGTTCCAAACCAAATGCTGTTATTGCTTGCCTTAAATACGGCCTGAATGTGCATGGAGTCGGAAGCGAAAAAACCAAATTCCTTTTTAGCTTTTACAAATCGACTGATAGTGTCGGCTTGGTATTCGGGTTTAAAAATACCCTTTACCGTTCCTATGTATATATTTCCATCCAATAAAAACGGATAGCAACTCGCTTTTTCGGGCAAACCGTTTTTGGTGTCGAAAACTTGAATATTGGGTGTTTGCAAGGAATACTCATCGGTATAACGAATTTTATATAAGCTTCCTGAAGTAGTTCCTCCCCAAATATTTCCTTGGGTATCGGTTATTAAATTGCGAAATTCTTCGTTTGCATTTTTTACCGTACCCATAAATAAAGTGCTTACTTTCTTTGTAGCTTTATTGTATATAAAATCAACAATGGTAATGCCGGTGGAATGCCCAAAATAAACACGACCGGGCAATACTTTCGATTCAACCATTGAGTAGGCAGCATATAAAGGCATTATAGTTTCCGTTACCTCTCCGTTTTCAAGGCGGACAATTTCGCGTAAAGTTGCAGCCAATAAAATATCTTTTTTATATTCGGGCACTTTTACTTTCAAAAAATTAAGGCAATAAATATTCGAATTTTCAATTCGGTTCATTAATGCTCTTGAATATTTGCCCTGCGAATTCAATTGTTTAGTAAAAATACCGGCATACGAACCGGCATACAATCTATTTTCAAAAATTGTTATTGCATTTATGGTTGTTTCAATTCCGTTTTGCGCTCCAAAAAATGTAAAAGGCAAATTGGCAGCTACTTGAACAATTCCATTACCGGTGCCGCACCATAAATTTTCATCTTTATCAATAGAAACATTAAATACTTCGGAGGTGGACATTCCGGTGCTTTTATTCAGGTGCAGCAAAACTTGACCTTGTTTATTAAATATAAACATTCCGTTTCGAAGTGTGCCTACCACAAAATTGCCATTAGTTAACCTTGCTCCGGTATAAATTTCGCCGGGTATAATTAAACTGTCGGCAGTAGTGGTAAATTTAGTAAACGCTTTTTTATCGTGCTCCGCAATGTTCAATGTTTTCAGCTTTAGCATCGAGTCGGTAACCGCTGTGTTATAAATATAAAAGCCGCTTTTATAGGTACCTATCAGAATCTGATTTTTATCGAAAGGAATCATTGCATATATATTCTGTTGTGCAATTGAAAGTCCGAGGGTGTGCGAAACCACCGAATCGCCGACCACCATTCCGAGCCCCTGAAAAACATCGGCAACATATACCCTGTTTTTTATTTTATGACCACGAAAACGCGCAAAGTTCGAAGGTATTTTAATTTTAGTAACGGTATGGTTGGCATATTTAAAAATCAGATTTCTGCCGGCAAAAAATTTTTGCAAGCGAAATAAACTGCAACTTACCGGTAGAATCGGGTTGCAGAAAACCAAAATCGCCGGTTCCGCCCACAAAAATAGTTCCTTTATCATCTTCCGCCAACGACCTAACGGCATCCAATCCGGTACTTTTTATCAGTCGCCAAGTACTTCCGTCAAATTCGAGCACACCATTATTGTTTGCCGAATGTAATAAGCGGTGTACCTTCGTAATTTTGGGCAATACTATTCCATATTGCCAAACTGCAAAACAAGGTAAATAAGGCTATTTTTTTATATTCCTTCAAATTTCAAAAAATTAAACGGTAAAGTTAATTTAGGTTCGTAATTTTCGTACTTACCAAAAAACCAAAAACAAGCACATCGTCAATTTGTTTATTATTGCTTTTCCATTTCAAAAACTCGCTTTCCAAAATAGTTCGTTGCAAATAAAAAGGCTGAGTATGCATACTTAAAAGTAAGTTTCTTAAATTACGCACCAAATATTTTCTATTTTTTTCGCCTCCTATTTGGTCCTGAAAACCATCGGTAAAAATATAAACGCTATCGTTTTGTTTTAATTGAATAGTTTGTGTATTAAACTGTTTAGTTTTGCTTACAAAAATACCTATAGGCATTCGGTCCGGTTTTACGGTAATAAGTTCGTTGTTTCGTACAATGGTAAGCCCAATATGTGCACCTGCAAATTTCATTTCGAGCGTTTTGGTATTCATAATACAGAGCGCCAAATCCATGCCGTCTTTACTTGTATTCGAATTTCCTTTTTGCCTCAATGCCAAAATAATTTGTTCGCGCAAATTTTCCAAAATTTGGCTTGGTGCATCGGTTTGCGCTAGGTTTTGCCGAGCAACCATTTCTTTAAGTAAGGTTACGCCCAACATGCTCATAAAAGCTCCCGGAACTCCGTGTCCGGTACAGTCAGCAACTGCAGTAACCAAATAATTCTCTTTTTCGTAAAGCCAACAAAAATCGCCACTCACAATATTTTTCGGACTGTAAAACACCATTTTGTCGGGCAAAAATTGGTTTAAATCGTACTCCATGGGCAGTACCGCTTTCTGAATTCTGCGCGCATATAAAATACTGTCGGTTATTTCGGTAGTTTGCTTTTCGAGCAACTTAATGGCGTTTTTCTTTAAACTGAATTGCCGGTATAAAACCCCAATCAATACCACAGCCGACACTAAAAAAAATGCAATTAGCGAATTAATATCTTTTTGCCACGCTATTTCTCCTTGGTTTAGTTTATTTTGAAGTGCAATATATGCAAATTCTTTTTCTTGTTGCTCATTGCGAAATTGAACTTCGAGTTCGGCTATATATTTACGGTTTTCGTCGGTGTAAATACTGTCTTTAAGTACATTAAATGCCTCAAAATATTTCAAAGCTTGTGCTACATTAGCGGCGGCTTTAAAATTAAGATACAACCCTTCATTTAACTCTTTCATTAGCAACATATAACCATTTTCTGTGGCAATTTTCAAGCCTTTCAAATAAATTTCTTCAGCCAAGGAATATTTATTCAATTGTCGGTTTACATCGCCAATATTAAGGTAGGTGGTTGCAATTCCTTCCAAATCGTGCTTTTTCAAATCTTCTTTCAACGATTCGTTGTAATAAAAAAGAGCCTCCGACAACTTTCCGGTTTTTTCGTATAGTAAGCCTATATTATTGAGCGTAGAGCCGGTATCGTTGCCAAGTTCTTTTTTCAATTCAAGTGCTTTACGGTACATTTCAAGTGCTTTACTATACGATTCTACATAGCTTAAAACAATACCCAGATTATTGTAAGCGCCGGCAATTTTCTTTTTGTCGCCAATTTTGAGCCTTAATTCAAGCAATTTTTCGAAATAATACTTCACTTTTTCGAACGATTGGGTATTAAAATACCCTTCGCCCAAATAATTTAAGGCTAAATCGATAACTGAAGTATCTTTTAGTAGTTCGCCTAATTTTAGTGCATCGTCGGCATAAAATATTGCTTTTTCGGGCGAAGAACTCATGTATGCTTCTGAAAGGCGGAGTAAAGTATTTGCATTTTTCAAATTTGGCTCAGCTGTTAACTGCTCTTTCAAAGTTGCTATATCATTCGTTTGCGCAGTTGCCAACTGCCACGAAACAAGGAATATAAAAAATGAAAACAACCACCGAAAATTAATACCGGATAACTTTTTTGGTCTTAAAAAACTATATATTATTTTTTGCTTAGCCATACAATTATTGAAACGTAATGTTGCTATAAAAATAACAATTTTATGTTCAAAAAATAAAAAAAAATCGATTTAGCATAAATATTTTATTCGTATGAATAAAACAGCTACTATTTTGAAAAACAAATAATACATTTACTTTAGCTTTTTTCAGGAAAATACCAAACCGGTTGCGAACTCCTTTATTGAACAAAACTTCTGCAACCAACTTAAAATTATTTATTGTTGAAGCATAAAAAATAAGTCTGCGCATATAGAAAAAACTAAAGAAATGCGTACTTTTGAAACCGGTAACTAATTCAAAATTGAAAATTATGAGAATAATTGCATATTTTTTTCTACTCGGAATGTTGTTTTTAACAGCAACAGCCCAAAGCTATTCGCAAAAGCCGCAGGTAAATAAATCGGATTCGTTAATTGTTTATAAATTAAACATTAAGGAAGAAATTGGGCCGGCTATTTGGCGCCAAACCAAACAAAGTTTTACTGAAGCCAAACAACATAAAGCGGATATAATACTGATACACATGAACACCTACGGTGGCTTAGTAGATGCAGCCGATTCGATTCGCACAGCGATATTGAACAGCAAAATTCCGGTGTGGGTTTTTATCGATAACAATGCCGCTTCGGCAGGCGCCCGGGCGAACAAATGCCCGACAAATACCAGTCGTATATGCGTGCTACTATGCGAGCAACCGCCGAAGCACACGGTAAAGATACCGTAATTGTAGGCACCGACACCACTTTTGTTTGGAAGCGCAATCCGCAAATAGCCGAAGCCATGGTAGACCCACGCATTGTGGTCGAAAACATTTCCGATTCGGTTACCGTACTTACTTTTACCGCAACCGAAGCTTTGGCAAACAATTATTGCAACGGAATTGCCGAAAATATTGAAGGCGTAATGCACAATGCCGGAATAAATAACTACGTAATTAAAGAATATATTCCTACTACCTTAGAAAAAATTATAGGAATGTTGGTAAATCCTTATTTACAAAGCATACTTATTATGCTGATAATTGGCGGCATTTATTTCGAACTTCAATCGCCCGGACTTGGGTTTCCGTCGGCAGCCGCAATTGTTGCAGCTGTTATATATTTTGCTCCGCTTTATTTGGAAGGCTTAGCCGAAAATTGGGAAGTATTGCTTTTCATTATCGGGCTAATACTTATTGCGGTCGAAATTTTTGCTATTCCGGGGTTCGGGGTAACCGGAATTTCGGGTATTGTGGCGGTAATAACCGGTTTGGCGCTAAGCATGGTCGATAATATTATATTTTCGTGGAGCATTGAAGCATTAATTCCATTCTTTAAAT
>JAIFNC010000005.1 GCA_020047935.1 Bacteroidota bacterium | reverse complement strand
ATATCGTCGCCGGTTTCTTCTTCAATTATCGGGTTAATGAATACACGAACAAAACCATCCAGTTCCGGGTCGTCTTCGGCCATGGGGGTGGCATCAATTACAAACAGCCGTATGGCTTTATCTACCTGCGGAGCAGCTAAGCCCACGCCGTCGGCCGAGTGCATGGTTTCGAACATATCGTCGATAAGTTGCTGCAAGTCGGGGTAGGTTTCGTCAATTTCTTCAGCTTTTTGGCGCAAAACTGTGGTGCCAATAATAGTTATCGGTAATATCATAATTTGCAATTTTTTAGCGTTGGTTAGTTCGCCATTCTAAATAGGTTTGTAAAATTAGGCTTGCGCTTACCATGTCGGTATTGCCTTTTATCTGGCGGTCTTTTTTCTTCATTCCGCCCATAATTAGTGCCTGTTGCGCCATTTTCGAGGTAAAACGTTCGTCGGCGTAATGATGCGGAATATCCGGAAATTTCTTCTCGAATTGCTTTACAAAGCCTTTAATCTGCGGCACAATTTCCGAATCGGTGGCATCGGTTTGCAACGGATAACCCACTACAATTGATTCAACTTTTTCTTTTAAGAAATACGAAGCCAAAAAATCGAGCAAGGTATGTGTAGGAACCGTAGTTAATACAAAGTATTCGAGCCAATGTTGCTTATTTAGAATGAATATAAGTTGCAAAATTAGACTAAGAAACCGATATACCCAAAAAAAGTTTGCAGTGCGTTGGTAAATAGCTTGTATTAAAGTGTTTCAATTGAAATTAATGGTTTAAAAACACAATTTGCCAACCAATTGATTTAGGTTTTTTGGTTGGAAACAAATAAAAAAGAGGGCTGCGTATTGTTTGCGTGCCCTCTTTTGCGGTTAAAAAACCGGCGTTTAGTGGTTAAAGTTAATAATTAAGCTACATTAGCTGTTTGGTTTTGTACCGAAGCTTGGTAGTTTTCCAGCACATACGTTTTGTAATAAGCCGGGTTACTGCTCATCCAAATACGTTTTCCGTAATAGGCTATAAAACTGATGCGTTTGTACAAATTATTGGCAATGCTTATTCGCAAAAAGGCTTTATCGGCTTTGCTTGTTTTTAATGCATTATAATTTGCATGTTCTGCCGTTAAATCATCGGTTAAAAATTTAAGCATTTCAATGGATTCTTTCGAAATTAACGCCAACGAATAATCTTCGGTTGAAGTTAAACGCGTGTATAAATCGGTTGAGGTTTGCAAAATATGCTCAATAGAATTTTTCATTCTCGACCATTTGAAACCTGTAGCACCAAAAGCAGCCGAATTTCTGCCGTAAGCAAACTCAATAGGCAATAAAATTTCATCAATTAATTGAACCAACTGTTTTTTAAGCAAGTTTCTGTGTGCAGAACTTTCTTTTAAAAGAGCTTGCAACCTAAAATCGGAAGGAATAGCTTCCAATTCGTTCTTTAAACGTTTTACTTCTTCAAACAATTCGGCTTTTAAACCAATTTTTAAAAACTCTTGTTCGTCGCGATACATGTTTTCTACCATAAGGCCGGCTAATTGTATCAGTTTAGCCTGAGGAAATACGTAATTTCCTGCAATGTTTAATTTATTCATTCTGTTAAAAAAATTATTTATTTAATAATTATGAAGCAAATATAATACTTTAAACATGCTTTGTCAATAGTTTTGATAGTTTTTTTTCAAAAAAAGTGTAAAAAAAGTGATTTTTCATTAAAATTTATGCTTAAAAAATATAAAATAGGGAAAATTAAATTGAAAAGATTAAATTTATTACTATATAATCTAAAACACACTTATTTTTGTTTTTAATAAAAACAATTGCTAATTTTACGAACGGTTATTTGATGCACTTTTGGATTAGGGGGCATACAATAATAAAAAAGTAACTTTCGGATTACCCTAAGGGGAAAGAAAAGGTGGAGGTAATGCTAAATGGAATTTACTACGTTACTATAGAAATTTTAAATAAAATATGATATGGCATTGAAATCTATTAAAGCTACTGATAGAGAATTAGCAGAATGGTTTGTTAAAATTAAAGCAGGTGAAATTAAACTTCCCAGATTCCAAAGACACGAAGCTTGGGATAGGAAAAGAATAGCAAGTTTGTTGACCGTTGCAGTAAATAATTTACCATTAGGAATTACTTTAATATTAAATGTTGGCGATGAGCCTAAATTTATTGATAGATTCCTTGAAACAGCACCGGAAACAAAAAATAGAATTACTGAACACTTGTTAGATGGTCAACAAAGATTAACGGCTTTTTGGAGAATGATGCATAATAATTATGAATGGGAAACTTATTTTGTTTATATTCCAGAATTTGACAAGGTTGAAGACTCTCTTTATTTTGAAGAGATTACAGGATATTGTCAAACAAGATGGCCAAACAAAGGGAGATTATTTCCTTTGTGGGTCGATAAACCCGATGAATGTTACAAAAGAGGATTAATTCCAAGCAATCTATTGAAACCGGGTGATATACAAGTGGAAATTGATTCATGGATAACGAATGCGCTAAAAGATGAAATGCCGGATAAAGCAGCAGATGGTTTTGCAGAAAAGTTTGAAGAATATTATAAAAAAAAGGAGAAGTTAAAAGGTAAGGTGATTGATTTAAGAGAGATTATTGCACACTATAATCTTCCATTCCTTGCATTGCCGGCATCAACACCAAAAGAAACTGCGCTAAATGTTTTTATTAATATGAATACAAATAGCAAACCTTTGTCAGTTTATGATATAATAGTTGCTGAAATAGAAGGTGTTAAAGGTGAATCATTACATGATTTGGAGAATGACTTGAATGTACAATATCCAAATGTAGAAAGTTATTTTAACTTGTCAGATTTAATTCTTATGACATCTGCTCTGTTACAAGATAAAATTCCAAATCAAAGAGGTATGCTTGAAATGGATAAATCTATATTGGTTGACAGATGGCAAGAACTGATAAAAGGTTTGAAGGATATGGCTGGTTTTTTAGAATCTCAAGGAATTTATGACAAACAAAGATTGCCTACAAATGCAGTTTTAGCCGTAATTGCATGTTTATACACAACAATTCCTGAATCTGGAGATAAACGAGGAGCTTTAGAAACAGTCTTAAAAAAATATCTCTGGCGAGCGTTTTTCACTGAAAGATATGAGAATTCAACTGCCTCAAGAGCCTATGGCGATTACAAAGTTTTGAAAGCCTTTTGTACAAATCAGACCAAGGAAAATGGCGATGAATATAAATTGGAAGACACACCTATCTTTTCCTCCGAATATGAAATAATTTCAGCAGAAGAATTGAAAGTTGTAAAATGGCCAAAAGGTGAAAATGTATTAGGTAGAGCAATTTTGGCTGTTTCAAATTATTTAGGTGCTTATGACTTTGCTGATGGTCAGAAAGTTTCAAGAGAGCATTTGAAGAAAAGAGAATATCATCATATTTATCCGGATGCATTGTTGAAAGAAGTAGGTATAGAGAGTTATTTAGCTTTAAATTGCTCTTTAATAACAAATACTACAAACCGTAATATAGGAAGAAAAGACCCATTGATTTATTTGAAAGAAAGGTATGAGTGGACTACCGAAGAAATAATAAACCATAGATTAAAAAGCCATATTATTCCAATTGAAGAATTGGCAAATGGTGGTTATGAGAATTTATCTGACGAAGAAAAAAGGAATAAAATAATTTTTGACTTTGAAAGTTTTCTTTCAAAGCGTGCTGAATTAGTTCATAAAGCTGCTTTGAAATTGTGTAAAGGTGAGATTTTAACTATTCAAGACATTTATTAAAACTAAAGTACATTGTCATTTATTTGTAGCTGACGAAACAATTACAATTCATATATATACAAATATTATATGGTTTGAAATTATTATAATGATTTGTATGTAGGGACAGGTCTCGACCTGTCCTTTTTTTTAAAAAATATTCAATACAGAGGACAGGTCGAGACCTGTCCCTACCGCAATTCGTAAAATTCCGTTTCCAAATTAATGGGTGCATATAAAACCACAGCGTCGGCAAAAATACATGCCGTCGGCAATCCGGAATTTTGTTGGCAACGTTCGTATAACGACCAAATTGTGCGTAACGAACCTTCATACGGGCAAATTTACGAATACATAACCGACTACCCGGCACATTGGAATAAAGATATTTTAAGGGAATCCGCCCCTTCCTATACCTTAATTGAAGACCTGTTATTGCTAAATGTAAAGTTTAATTGCATTAACCCAAATGCACTAAAATACAAGCCAAATGCAGTAGAAACGAAGCCAAATGCTCTAAAATACAAGCCAAATGCAAGAGAAACGAAGCCAAATACTCTAAAATACAAGGCAAATGCAGCAGAAACGAAGCCAAATGCCCAATAAAACAAGGCAAATGCAGTAGAAACGAAGCCAAATGACCAAAATATCGTGCAAAATGCCAATTTAACAAGTCTAACTTACAAAAATATGCCTTCCGGCAAATAAATTTCGTCGTAAAATTGTACATTGCGCCCCAAAAAATGAAAACAAACCTACTCAATATTCACGACCGGTTGCCGCTAACATGTTCGCGTGCCGGCACTTGCTGCCACGGCAAACAGGTTTTGCTTAACCCCTGGGAACTTAACCGACTTGCCGCCGAAAAGAAAATTTCGTCCCGAGAATTTCGCGATACCTATTGCGAATTTGGCGGTATTCGTTTGCGATTTAACGGCAAACCGGGCTGGAAAAATATGGCTTCATGCAGCCAGTATATCCCAAATTTTGGTTGCAGTGTTCATGCCGGTCGTCCGCTTGCGTGCCGATTGTACCCGTTGGGCAGGCAATTACAAAATAACAAAGTACAATATATGTTCGAGGGCAAGCTGTTTCCGTGTTTGGAAGCATGCCCGGAGGTTACCGACTTGCCGCAACTTACAGTTGCCGATTATTTGGCAGGTCAGTCAGCAGAACCCTACGAACAAGCGCAAGATGCTTATTTGGAACTGATGCAAAATATTGCCGATATAGCCTTCGAACTGCTGCTCGATACCGGATTGGCTGAGTCCGGCGACACAAGAACCTTGC
>JAIFNC010000140.1 GCA_020047935.1 Bacteroidota bacterium | reverse complement strand
CCATTGGGTGGCTTTTGGGATATTAGTTATACTTGGCGGCAAAATGATTTCGGACGGTTTCAAAAAAAACGAAGAATCAACTTTTAGTTTCAACCCAATTAAAATGAAAATTCTATTAGCTTTGGCGCTTGCTACCAGCATTGATGCCATGGCTGTTGGGCTAAGTTTTGCTATGTTGGAGGTTGATATTATTATGCCGGTTATAATAATTGGCGGAATTACTCATAGGAATTGGGGTTAAAATATTGATTGAAAGCATTTAAATTCGCGAAAAATATATTTTTTCCGAAAAATAAATTTAATATACAGGTTATGAAAAAAATCTTCTTTTTAGTTGTACTTTCGGTTATGGCTATTTTTAGTTTAACATCGAGCAAAATTAACGATAAACGTCCGCAAAAACTTTCGATTAAAATAATTGAAACTACGGATGTTCACGGGTATATTTTGCCCTACGATTTTATTGACAATAAAGCAACCGAATATTCGCTAAGCCATGTTTCGGGCATGCTAAACAAGCTCAGAACCGACCCTGCGTTCGAATATATTTTGCTCGATAACGGCGATATTTTGCAAGGTCAACCATCGGCATATTACTCGAATTTTATGGATACTGCAAGCACGCACTTAGTTGCCGCTGCCATGAATTACATGAAATACGATGCAGGAAGCGTTGGTAACCACGATATTGAAACCGGACATGCAGTTTACGATAGATTTAACAAACAACTTAACTTCCCGTGGCTGGCTGCCAATGCACTGCGAACCGATAATGGCGAACCGTACTTTAAACCCTATACCATAATTGAACGAAAAGGGGTAAAAATTGCCGTGTTGGGTTTGACCACGCCGGGTATTCCGAATTGGTTGCCGGAAGTAATTTACAAAGGCATTGTGTTTGAAGATATGATAGTTACGGCGCAAAAATGGGTTAAAATAATTCAAGAAAAAGAAAAACCCGATGCAATTGTTGGTTTGTTTCATGCGGGAATTGACCCGACGTACGGCGGTGCAAAAGCCGACGAATTCAGAAATGAAAATGCTGTAATGCTTGTTGCTAAGCAAGTTCCGGGTTTTAATGTGGTTTTTGCCGGACACGACCACAGTGCCATGAACGAGAAAATAATAAATGCAGCCGGCGAGGAAGTATTGGTTATGAATGCCGGTTCGCGTGGCGAATATGCTGCTATTGCACAACTTAATTTTGAGTTGAACAAAAAGACAAAGGCGTATAAAATTACATCGGTTGGCGAATTAATGGCTTCGAAAAATTTTGAGCCAGACCGCGAACTTACCGAACATTTAAAAAAATATTCGGAAAATGTGCTAAACTATACCGGTGCCGAAGTTGCCGTAATTACCGAAGCATTAAGTTCGCGCGAGGCAATTTTTGGAAACGCCAAATTTGTCGATTTGCTAAACTCGGTACAATTGGACCTTTCCGGAGCACAAATATCGTTTGCTGCACCGCTTTCGTTTAACGCCGAAATAGCTAAAGGTAAACTGTTGGTAAACGATATGTTCAAAATTTATAAATTCGAAAACTTATTGTATACCATTGAATTAAGCGGTAAGGAAATTAAGGGATACTTAGAATTTTCGTACAGCATTTGGTTTAATGAAATGAAATCGGAAAACGATGCCTTGCTTTTATACAAAAAAGATGCTTCCGGGAAAATTACCAATCGCCTTGCCAATGCATTTTATAATTACGACGAAGCAGCAGGGATTATTTACACCATCGATTTATCGAAGCCTTATGGCGAACGAATTACCATTAAAAGTTTAGCCGACGGAACTCCGTTTTCGGAAGCTGCCAAGTATAAGGTTGCTGTAAATTCGTACAGGGGCAACGGTGGCGGCGACCACTTAACCAAAGGCGCCGGAATTGCAAAAGCCGAAATAACAGGCAGAATATTGAAATCGACTGAAATAGATTTGCGCTATTATATTATGGAATATTTGAAAAAGAATAGTCCAATAACACCTAAAGCGTTAAACAATAGAACTTTTGTACCCGAAATATGGTACAGGCAAGCCAAAGAACGAGAATTTAACATACTTTTTCCGAATAAATAAAACGTAAGCGTGTGCTAATTTCTATGGCACACGCCTGCGTATTCGCAATTCGTGCATTGGTCCGGTTTTTCGGTTTGTTCAAAATCGAATGCCGGACTAAATATTTCGCTCATAAGCTGTTGCATTAATGTAATGTATTGGTCAAGCAATTCGTCCTGCAACTCGCCTAAAATTGGACGTTTGTCGCGTCCATAGGTTATATTATGCGTAAAATCGTCGGCAGTAATTCCTCGAAGCGGATAAAATCCGGGTTCAATGCGGCTATAATCGGGAAATTTATTTTTTACAATATACGCATAAAAAAATAACTGAAAAATTCCGGCATTTTTATAACTGCTTTTAGCAAAGAGCGTTTCAACCGAATTAATCGATTTTTCTACCCCACCCGATTTATAATCGATAATTCGCAAATTGCCCTTGTTTAGGTCTAACCGGTCAATTGCGCCGTAAAATGCAACGGTTTTTGTTTCGCCTTGCAATTCGAAGTCGAAATTCACCCTAAAATCTTGTGTATTTTCTAAGCTTAAAATAGTGAAGGGAGCTATTTTTTGGTCGTAGTTTAAAATGGCCAAAATTAGCTTTTTTTGCACTTCGTAGCCTACCGACCTGTTTTTTGTTATAGCAAACTCATCCGATGCTTGCATTTCGAACCATTTGCGGTAGGCCGTTTCAAGTGCTTCCGGAATGAGTGCTTTTAGCCGTTCAAAATCTTGTTTATCAATAACTTTACTGTTTTTTTCTTCCATTATTTGCAAGTAAAGTATTTCGAGCGCACTGTGTACTATAATTCCAAATTCAATCGGGTTTACATCATCGCGTAATACTTCGTCGCTTCGAAGTTTGGCAATGTACCGAAAATAAAATTTCAGTTTGCATGAAAGGTAAGCACTTAAGGCAGAAGCCGAAAAAGTTTTATTATGTCCGTTTTCGGTAACTAAATATTGGTTAAGCACTTCAAAAACTGCTTCGTTCTTTTTAATTCGAATATCTTTACGAACCGGAACTTTCACTTCCAGGGCCAAATCGTGCTTTATAAAATTAATTTTGCTTTCTTTTTGAAGTTGCATAACATAGCGGCTAAGCTCAGAGCCTGAGCGATTTCCGCCCACATTGTCGTAAAGCAAAAATATATTTTCGGCTCTGCTTAACAATCTGTAAAAATAGTAGGCTTGAATGGCTTCTTTGTGGTGTTTTTGCGGCAATTTAAATACAAACCTTACCGATTCGGGAATAAAGCCAGTGCGTGTTGAAGTTGCAGGAAAAATTCCTTCGTTTACGCCGGTAATAATTACATTTTTGAAATCGATGTTTCGAGTTTCGAGCATACCCATAATTTGCAGTCCTTCCGTAGTTTCGCCCGAAAACGAAATACGAATGCTTTCCAACACCTCGCGCAGAATTCTAACCATGGCATTTACACCAATTTCGGTTCCGAAACCGTAGTTTGGCAGCAAAATTCGAAGGCGCTTAATTTCTTTGTAAACAGCAAAAATATATTCTCTTTCCGGTGCTGTATTTTCGGCTAAACCCAATGCATCAGTTTTTGCCTTATCTTTAACAAAAAGCAAAAAAAGCAGTTGCAAAATATCTTGCAAAATCGTATCGGCAGTTTCAGTTGGTTTTACAAATAAATCAACCACTTCCGATAAGTTTTTAAGCTTGCTTATTTTTATATATTCTTGCTTCGAAGCTTCCAATTCGGCAATTTTATGCTTCAAACTTTCCGATGTACCGGTTTCCAAAGCACGCAACAATCGTATAGCCATATCGACCGAAACTGCCGAATCGATTCCTTTTAAATTGGCAATTTTGAATTGAAGCAATAATTGCAAATAGCCGAAAAGCGAAGTTGCGCTAAACGGAAAACCCATGGTAACGTTAATTGGATTAATGCTTTGCGGCAGCGATTGCAATACCGGAAAAACCAAGTTCTCGTTCGTTAAAACAATGGCAGTATCGGTAAAACCGGCTAATTCCGGCGAAATTTTTTCGAGCACCTGCCCAATAATTTTTGCTTGAGTAATTTCCTTGGTACAACCCAAAATAGTAATTGTTTTTTCGGTTGAATTAAGCGAATTTGCCAATTTATTGAGGGTTGCCGAACCAAAAAGTTTCAAATTTTCGCGCATAAAAGCACCGGCTTCATGCAATTCACTTTCTACAAAAAACACATCGGCGTCCCAATAAAATAGCGCCTTTCCTTCGTTCATTAAATGCTTAAACAAGTTTTTTTCGCCGGCATTAAGGGCATTGAAACCTATAAAAATGTAGGTTGTAAACTGCGAAGTATCTAAAGTTTTTGCATCAATTTTTTCTTTAATAATTCGATATTGCAATCCGTTATAGGCAATTTTTTTGGCGCGAAGTTTTTGCGTAAATCGTTCGTAAACTGTGGGTAAGGTGCGCCAAATTTTAATAAATTGTTCTTTTTCGCGCGAGTTATCTTCTTCAATAAAACTGCGCCAATATTTTCGGAGTATTTCTTTTTCTTCTTCCGAAAGTAAGGTAAATTTAAGTTCAATTTCCTTTAAATCCGCAATATACGCAAACAATTCTTTTGGGTTTGCCAAATAATTATCGGTTTCCGAAAAATCGTTCAGCATCGCTTCACCTACCGAAATAAATCGTTCAAAATCCATTTCAACATCCAGTTCTTTGATGTAGATTTCGTACAATTCAAACAAAAGTGTAAGTCTGTCGGCGGTATTAGTTTCTGAAAATCGGCTAACTAATTTACTGATTGGTAAAATTTTAGGTGACCGAATAACTTTTCCGGCTGCTTCGGCAAAATATTTTTTAAAATAAATCATTGCTCGGTTGTTAGGTACAACAAAGCAAGTGGTCGAATAATTGCTTTCGTACCGAGCGTATGCATTAAACGCTGCTTCTTTTAAAAAATAATCCATGTGCGTGTTTGTTTTATTCATTTGCATTTAACTATGCCTAAAAAACCAATTTAACCGATAAAAGCCTAAACTACTGTGTTTTTTGGTAAAATTTACCCTGAAAAGTATCGCGCTCTGCTAATCGTTTTTCAATTTTATGTACAATTTCGAAGTTTTTAATTCCGCCCCAGTTTGGTGCAATAATTAAATCTTTTGGCGATTCGCTCGAAAATCGTTCGATAATAATTTCCGGTTTTAAACGCTCAATGAAATCAATAACGGTTTCAATATAGGTATCCAAAGAAAATAAGTCGAATTTTTCAGGATTTTCGGCAAATTGTTTTGCCATTTTTGTTTGCTTAATTATTTGCAATTGATGCAGTTTTAAAGTTCTTATAGGAAGTTTCGAAATTTTTACCGCGTGTTCCATCAGCATTTCTTTTGTTTCGCCGGGTAAGCCCAAAATCATATGAATGCCAACAAATATTCCTCGCTTTACTGCAGCATCTACTGCCCATATAGTTTCGGCGTAGCCATGTCCGCGGTTTATATATTCGAGGGTTTCATCCGAAGTTGATTCGACACCGAATTCTAAAAATACGTGGTATTTTTTACTTAATTCGGCAATATAATCAAGCACTTCTTCGGTTACCGCATCGGGGCGCGTTCCAATTACCAAGCCTATAACTTTGGGGTGCGAAAGTGCTTCTTCGTATAGCTCTTTAAGCGAATCGAGACTTGCATAAGTGTTCGAATAAGCCTGAAAATAAGCCAAATATAATTGCGCTTGGTATTTGGGTCCAAAAAAGGCAATGCCTTCTTCCAATTGCGCAGTAACGGTTTTGCGGGGCGAAGTATAGAATGGCTTAAAGGTATTGTTGTTGCAATAGGTACAGCCGCCAAAACCCTTTGAGCCATCGCGATTTGGGCAGGTAAAACCGGCATCAACCGAAATTTTTTGTACGCGTTCACTAAAAATACTTTTTGAATAACTTGAATAATCGTTGTATCGTTTGTTTTGTTTTTGCATGTTCGTTTAAAAATTAAAAACCGCATATTTATAACAAATATACGGTTTTTAAGTGTTTGTATCCAATTTATTTTTTATCGCACTTTTTTTGAATTCTAAGCAGTGTATTTTTTTATTCAAACTCCTAATCGTTTTTTAATTTCGTCAATTTGGCTTTTGTATTTTTTATTGGTTTCCGACAAGTTTGTTACGGTTTTGCAAGCGTGTAAAACCGTAGCATGGTCGCGTCCGCCAATTTGTGTACCAATGCTTTGCAACGAATTTTTGGTCAGGTTTTTTGAAAAATACATTGCAATTTGCCTTGCCTGAACTATTTCTCGTTTTCGCGAACTCGAATGCATATCTTCGGTTTCGATATTAAAATAATCGCCCACCGTTTTCTGAATGAAATCAATCGAAATTTCCTTTTTCGAATTTTTTATAATACGGTTTACGGTTTGTTGAGCCAAATCGAGCGTAATCTCTTCGCGTATCAATGTCCAATGTCCCAATAACGAAATACGGGTACCTTCCAATTCGCGAATGCTGGCAAAATTGCGTTCAGCCAAATAAAGCAATACATCTTCGGGCAGTTCAACGCCATCCAAGTAGTTACGGTTGCGCAAAATGCTAACTCTGGTTTCATAATCGGGTACTATAAGTTCTGCCGATAAACCCCATTTAAAGCGCGAAAGTAATCGCTTCTCCATACCTTTAAGTTCCGATGGAGCTTTGTCGGAAGTAAGTATAAGTTGCTTTTTATTTTGCTGTAAATGGTTGAAAATGTGGAAGAAAGTATTTTGTGTTTTTTCTTTGCCACCAAACTCTTGCACGTCGTCTATAATTAATACGTCAATCATTTGGTAGAAATGGATAAAGTCGTTTACTTCATTTTTTCGAGTTGCCTCGGTATATTGATAAAGGAATTTGCTTGCATCTACATAAAGTACAATTTTATCCGAATGTCGTTCTTTAATTTCAATACCGATTGCTTGTGCCAAATGGGTTTTGCCCAAACCCGATTCGCCATAAATAAATAAAGGATTAAACGGGGTTTCGCCCGGTTTTTCAGCTACCGAAATACCTGCTTGTCGAGCTAATTTATTGCATGTCCCTTCAATAAAATTAGCCATTGAGTGCGTTGAGTTTAGTTGCGAATTTATTTGCAATTTTTTTAAGCCCGGTATAACGAACGGATTTTTAATACTGTTCGGGTCGGGAGGCAAATTCACGGCTTTGTTTTCCGGAATTGGCTTGTTTTGGGTTGGGTATTTAACCGTTTTCGAAGTGTTTTCGACTGTTTTACGTTCCATAACCACAATGTACTCAAGCTTTGCACCGGCACCAATAAACCGACGCAGCGTTTTGCTGATAATGTCGATATATTGCTCCTCCAAGTACTCGTAATAGTACGGACTTGGAACCTGAATAGTTAATACATTCTCATTCAGACGAATAGGAATAATTGGTTCAAACCAGGTTTGGTAACTTATAGCAGGCAAATTGTCTTTAAACACAGCCAGACACTCCTCCCATATGGAGGCATGATCCTTATTCATATAATTTTCAGGGCATTAAAAAAATATATTCTGTAACAAATCGGTTCTGTAAAGTTTCAACTAAAAAAGTTAAAAAAAAAATTTTTTTTAGTTGTTTTTTTCAATAAAAGTGTAATGGTAACTAAATCAGCGTAATAATTTTTCAATTATTTTCATATTCTTTAATGTGTTAAAAATCAGCACTTTATAAACAAAACGTTGGTTTTTAAACCGTTACTGCCGGTTGCCTAAAGTAAATTCTGTAATTCAATACGTTTGTTAGCACAGTTGAAAAAAAAATACTTTCTTACTGTTAAAAAACATTATACTTTAGTCGGCTAAAATTAACTAATATTTTGAGCTTATAAAAGGTTTTATTGAACTTTTTTAAACTTTTTTCTTACTTTCGGATTTTGAATTAGTTACGAATAAACATAACGGTCAATAACATATGCTGTATATTTTACTAAGTATTTTGTCATCTACGCTTATAGTGCTGATTTTTAAGCTAACAGAACGTTTTAATATCCCGATTTTTCAAATAGTAGTTTTGAACTACTTTTCGGCATTTTCGCTTGGATTTTTTTTAAATGATACCGAAATTTCGACAAAAATGCTATTCGAACAACCTTGGATGCCTTTTGCCGTGTTAATAGGTACGGGTTTTATTATTATGTTCTTTTTAATGGGCAAAGCTGCTCGAAATTCGGGAGTTACCGCTACTACCGTGGCAGGAAAAATGTCGGTTGCACTGCCGGTGCTATTCTCTATGTTGTTTTATTCCGAAGAAATTACCCTTTATAAAATCGGCGGAATAGTTTTGGCACTTTTGGGAGTGGTTCTAATGGTATATAAGCCAATTAATGGAGTTTCTGCAAAAAAAATCGATTTGCTGCCTTTTGTTCTTTTTGTTGGAGCCGGAACCCTCGACATTGGCATTAAATATACGCAAAATGCATTTGTTGATAACGAAACCTCGGCTATTTTTTCTTCGGCTTTATTTGCTTCGGCAGCAGTTATAGGTGGAATAACGGCATTTTTCAATCCTTTCAAGTTTAAATCGTATCTTCAACCCAAAATTTTATTTAGCGGCTTACTTTTGGGCGCTGCAAATTTTGGTTCGTTGTATTTCATGATTTTGGCGCTTAATTCAAAGGTATTCGACAGCTCAATTATTTTTGGAATGAATAATACTTCAGTTGTACTTTTGGCAGCCGTTAGCGCATATATACTTTTTGCCGAAAAGCAGAGTAAACTTAACATAGCAGGAATTTTAATTTCAACCTTAGCCGTTGTATTACTGTCAATTGCATAATTTATATGGAAGATTATTATTATACCTTAACCGAGCATTCGGAAGGAATTTTTAAAGACCGAGGAAGTAAATTTATAGCACATGCTTTTCCGGTTGAAACGGAAGAGCAAATTGCCGTACATTTGGCAAACTTGCGCAAGCAATATTATGATGCCCGGCACCACTGCTATGCATACATGTTGGGTATTGATAGAACCAAATTTAGAGCCAACGACGACGGCGAACCTAATAACAGTGCCGGGCAGCCTATTCTGGGACAAATAAAATCGTTTGAACTTACCAATGTTTTAATTGTGGTAATTCGGTATTTTGGCGGCACCTTATTGGGCGTAGGCGGTTTGGTAAATGCCTATAAAACAGCTGCCAAAGAAGCAATTGAAGCAAACAAAATTATCAAAAAAAACATTGAGCTGCCTTTATCAATTTCATTTGATTATCCGCTTATAAATGCCGTAAATTTGGTAGTAAAAGAAGAAGAATTAAGCGTGCTGAAACGTAATTTTGAGGCATCGTGCGAAATGCAGGTGGGAATAAAACGAAGTAAATTTGAAAAAATTAAGCAAAGATTTGAAAAAATTCACGGAATTACTATTAAAAATAGTTAACTTTGTAATCCGTAACAAGCGCCCCGGCGTGCTTTTAAATTAATCATTTTGCGGGCGTTTATGCCCAATATAACTGCTTAATTATCAATTGAAAGTAAAAATAACATCCCGATGAGAAACAAAAGCTTAGTATCAATTACGGACTATTCTAAAGAAGACATTTTAGAAATTCTGCGCATGGCAGCCTTATTTGAGGCCAACCCGGTAAGTAAATTATTGGAAGGAAAAGTGGTAGCAACCTTGTTTTTTGAGCCCTCGACCCGCACGCGACTTAGTTTTGAAAGTGCAGTAAATAAAATGGGCGGTAAAGTTATTGGTTTCACGGATGCCAGTTCGTCGAGTGTTTCGAAAGGCGAATCGCTAAACGACACTATACGAACCGTGGCATGTTATTCCGATTTAATTGTTATGCGACATCCGCTGGAAGGAAGTGCTAAATATGCTTCCGAAGTTTCGAATGTACCTATTGTAAATGCAGGCGACGGCGCCAATCAGCATCCTACGCAAACTCTGCTCGATTTGTATTCGATTCTGAAAACACAAGGAACCCTCGACAACTTGAATATTTTTCTTATTGGCGACTTAAAATACGGCCGTACAGTGCATTCGCTGCTCATGGCAATGACGCATTTTAACCCGACTTTCTATTTTATTTCGCATGAAAAACTGCGCATGCCCGAAGAATATAAAATGCACTTAGACAAACATAATATTAAGTACCACGAATACGAACAATTTAAAGACATTGTAGACCAAGCCGATATTATGTATATGACACGCGTACAACGCGAACGTTTTTCGGACCCGATGGAATACGAAAAAACAAAAAACACGTATGTGCTGAAAAACAAGATGTTAAAAAACACCAAAGACAACATGCGCATTTTGCATCCGCTGCCTCGCGTAAACGAAATTTCAATTGATGTAGACGAAAACCCCAAAGCGTATTATTTTGAACAAGCACTTAACGGTGTTTATACGCGCCAAGCAATTATTGCTGCAATTTTAGGGTTGGAACTAAAATTCAGCTAAATATTTCAAAAACAAATTTTTTAAAAGAGGTTTTTCAATCTATTTGGTTTGGAGAATCTCTTTTTTTTATTGCACCGTTTCAAACTTGTTTACTAACTTTGTGTCGCTAATTTTTAAGTATGAAAAAGTATCAAATTCTGCTAATTATAGGGTTGTTGTACAATTCAGTAACCGCTAAAGCACAAACTTATTTGAGCGAATATGCCGAAATAAGTATCATAACCTGCTCGCCCGGCAAAGATGTATATTCGGTATTTGGTCATTCGGCAATTCGAATAAACGACCCGGCAACCGGAGTTGATGTAGTGTATAATTATGGAACTTTCGATTTTAATCAGCCCGGTTTTTATGTAAACTTTGTTAAAGGCAGGCTAAATTATATGCTTTCGAAAGCGCCTTTTAACTATTTTATAAACGAATATAGGGCTACAAACCGAAGTGTTTATGAGCAAGTTTTGAATTTAAATGCAGCCGATAAGCTAAAGATTTTGAATTACTTAGAAAACAATTACTTACCTGAAAATCGGTTTTACTTATACGATTTTTTATACGATAATTGTGCAACTCGTATTCGCGATGTATTTGAGCAATCTTTAGGTACCGAGTTTAAATTAGACTACACATCGCTTCCCGAAAAAAAAAGTTACAGAGAATTATTGAAACCGTACAAAGCACAAAACAGTTGGCTCGATTTAGGAATTGACCTTGCTATGGGTGCCGATGCCGACCAGATTGCCCCATTAAAAAATTACTTGCTCCTACCCGACTATGTGCAACTGGCTTTTGAAAAGGCAAGCTATAAAAATACAAATTTACTTAAACGTTCGGGCAATATAAATAACCCGGAAGAAATTGCAAAATTGCCTGAATCATTTCTTTCTGCCTATGTATTATTTTGGTTGCTTTTTGTTTTAATAGTTGCGATTTCAATTTTCGAATTAGTAAAGAAAAAGCGACTGCTAATAACCGACCGATTTGTGTTTGGGTTTATTGGAATTATAGGCGCTATTTTACTCTTTTTATGGACAGGTACCGATCATAAGGTTATGCAAAACAACTACATAGTTTTTTGGGCATTGCCTACGCATTTAATCTTTGCTTTTTTTGTTCGGAAGTTACAACATACTAAAATAGAATTAGTTTATACTTGGATATCGGGAATTTTGGCAATAATTCCGCTGTTGTTTTTTTTCGTATATCCGCAGCAACTTAATTTTGCAGTGTATCCGCTTCTATTGGCAATTCTGCTGCGTTGTTTTATTATTTTGAAATTTCATGCAAGAATTCTTTAATAAGAAAAACCGGAATTGCACCATTTTGTACAATTCCGGTTTTATTTTCAATTTTATGTCGAAATTAAAGCATATCCATCATTTTCTTTATTTCATCGGCTTTGTGCGTGTATCCGATTTCACCGTAAGCAAAAATCAAATCGTCCAATAATTGTTTAATAATAACTCGGTTATCCACCGGAATGTAAAACTTATCCAGAATTTCTTGCTTACGCTCGGTTAAGTAGATATCAATTTCGCGTTTGCCCAAAACAGCTCCTTTATTGTACGGATTAATATAAAATAAAATTTCGTTGTGAGTAATTTTATCATAATTCGTTTTAAAGGCATTTTGGTCTACATAAGCTAAAATGTAGTTGCCCAATAAATTAACCCCACCCAACGGAATACCCAGTTTGTTGGCAACAACCATATAAAGCAAAGCAAGCGACATACTATTGCCTTTTTGGGTATCAATTACTTGGTTAATAAAATAATTTTCAGGTGAGTATGGCGTTTTGCTATTGCCAAATTTATTTACCTTGAATAAGATATGGTTTAGTACTTTAACTTGTTCCAAGGCCGTAATTTCGTTATTTAATTCAAGCCATACAGCCTGCTCTATTCTGGCGTATTTCTCCAAAATAAGCTGTCGGTTCATTTCCGGATATTGATAACTTGACACAATGAGCAAGCCTTCGAGCAAATTATGATAGTCGTTTTCGTACCAAGCCTTTAAATTACTGCATGTTGCATTAAACTGAATTTCACGAACCAAATTAAGTATTCGGTCGTTAAGCAATGGGCTGCTGTCTACGGTCCATTGTCTTTCTAATTCTGCTACAACCGAAGATCCGGCTTCAATAAGTCGTTTCGAAACGGCTTCAAATACTATTTCATCAGGGTCTTCAATCAGTTTAATAAGTGCCAAAAGTTCTTCCGGTCGCATTTATTCTAATTTACTTAATCT
>JAIFNC010000157.1 GCA_020047935.1 Bacteroidota bacterium | reverse complement strand
TTTATTTTGCCGGAATATAAATAAGCTAAAGCCAGCTTCGAATTAATGATAATTTCGGTAGGGTCGGCTTTTAAGCCTTTATTTGCAACTTCTATAGCGTTTTCATATTCCTCCGAATCAATATAAATATCGCAAATTTTGTAGTAAAGTTTTGCAATCCTAATATCGTAAAGTCGGCTTGGTGCGTTTTTATTTGCCGCATTGTACAAACTCAGGGCCGTAGTTAAGTAGCCGGTTTCATCTTTTACCGAATTGGCGTTTTCGGCTTTTTGAACATAGTAATTTGCAGCCAAAATAAGTTCATTCAGTTGGTTTGTACTTAACAAATCCTGAAAGGAAATAATACCGAAATCTATTTTTTGTTCAAATGAAAGTTCGTCGTGCGGAACCGAAGTATACGTTTGTTTGGTGTCTTGTTTTAAACTTCTGAATCGTATTTCGTTTTCTGTTAGCGAAATAAGCAAGTTGTTTTTTGCCGAAAAAGCTAAGTTTAGTATTTTCTCGTGGCTGTCGGTATAAGTTTTAAGCAATTCGCCTTGGGTCGATAACAAATGGATAGTGCCCAATTCGGAAGCAGTTGCCAGTAAAAAAGGTTCGTTGCGCGAGGCTGCTATAGCCGAAATATTGGCTGCGTGGGTTGGTATATAATTTTTAATTTTCCCTTTTAAATCCCAAATATAGGCATGGTCGTCGTTTGAGCCGGTAATAACCGATTGCCGTTTATGAGCAAAAATGGCAAGCGTTACGTTGTCTTTATGTCCTCGAAATTTTGTAATCGATTTGCCTGAAATATCCACTAATCTGGCACCGTTATCGTTGGTAAAAATGCTTCCGAATGAATAAAGAAACGAAGTTGCATCGGAGTTAAAAGTAAGGCTGTTTATGGAGGTATTTGGTTCGCGAAATTGTACCGAATTTTTGGTTTTTAGGTCGAAAAGGGTAATGGTTTCGTTGCCCGTGCTGACCAATAGCAATTTTTTATTTTTGTGCACGCTAAGTGTACGCACCGAATTGCCAAGTTGGGTAATAAAAAAGGGCATTGGTTGTCCTGTTTCATATACATGAACGGTACCGTTTTCGAAACCTACTGCCAAATAGGTACCGTCGGGGTTGGTTGCCAATGCAGTAATTTCCGACTGAATGGTTTTGTATGTATTAATTTGCTTGCCCGATTGCGAAAAAAGTAGAATCGTGCCATTTTTTTGTGCTACAAAAACCGAATCGAAAAATAAGGTAGCTGCCATTTTAGTGAAAGAACTTTTTTCAGCCTTTATTACCGTTAGTTTAGTATCGGCTAGTTCCCAGGTTTTAATACCGTCGTCGTCGGCAAACGAAATAAGTTTGAGCGGTTTGTTTTGCAAAACGTTTACAAACGGTTTGTTCGTATGCCCTTTTAGCGTATGTTGAAGGTTGCCTTGCAAATCCCATATTCGAATAGAATTATCGTAACTTGAAGAGTATACACTGTTGCTTTCGGGCAAAAAGCCCACTTTATATACTAATTCGGTGTGTCCGGAAAAGGTGGCGGTAAGCTTACCGGTTATTTCGCGAACTTCAAAATCTTTGTCGTCGGTTGCAGCAACAAGGTATTTATCGTCGGGCGAAAATTCGACATCCTTTACTGCCGAATTTTTACGCGGGAAGAGGTTGTATATTTTGCCGTTAATGGTCCAAATTTTATACGTTTGGTCGGTTGAAGCCGAAGCTATCATTTTTTCGTTGTTCGAAAAACAAACATCGGTAATGGCGCGTGTGTGTCCAATAAACGGTTGCACCGCTTCACCTGCGCTGTTCCACAGAATAATGGTATTGTCCCACGAACCGGACACCAACCAATTGCCCGACTTTGAGTATGCCAATGCACTAATATTGGCGTTGTGCTTTTTAAGCTGTTGAATTTCTTTTAGTTGAGCATCGAAAATACGAATCATATTGTCGTCGGTGGCAATGGCCAGTTTGCTGCCATTTGGCGCAAAAGCAAGTGCAGTAGCATTGTAGGGGCGCAACGAAATGGTGTCGGTAACTTTTCCTTCGGAATCTAAGATAAGTACCGTTTTAGTATTGCTGAGCGGAACAACAGCCAGTTTGCCTGAATCGGTTGACGATAAGTGGTTTACGCTTTGTTCGTATATGGTAGTATAAAAATTATTTGCGTAATATATTCGGTCAATAACTGCTTTTGCGGCGGTACTGCTGTCGGCTTCAATGGCAGCAATGCTTATGGCAAATGCCTTGGTTGGGTCGTTTTTTTCAATTTCTTTGGCTAAAATTTGTAAGTTGTTCGACTTGGCAATTTGGTAATTCCTATTCGATTCTTTATGAGCCGATTCGGCTAAATTTTTTTGCTTTAGCGAATTAATACCAAAAATAACCGAAAGTACAAACAATACCGAAATTCCGGAAAGTAGCGCACGTAAAATTTGCACATTGCGTTTTTTTCGTCGGGCTTCTTTTTCAAGTTGCAACTTACTTTCGTTTATGTGCCTAATTTGCTGTTCCGAAGGTTTGGGTTTTTTATCTTCGGCAATAGCTTTTTGAAGCCATTGTTCGGCAAGTTGAAACTCGGTTCCGCGCAGCAAATATTCTTGTTTTTGCTGAAATTGCGACCAAGTATTTGCTTTTTGCAGCCAAAGTGTGTGCGAATGCAAATAATCGCGGTCAAGGTTCAGCAATCGGATAAGTTCTATAATTGCACTTTTAAAATCGGAATTTGCCGAGGTAAAATCTATTTCGGCAGTTGCTGCTTGTTTAATTTCGGTAGGTACTTCTTTGTAATTTAATACAATAATTCGTTTATTTAATTGAACCGCTTGTTCAACCAAGGTCAGAATTTCGGAAGCATTGGCGCGATTGGAACCTACGATAACAATATTGTCCGAAGCTTCCATGCCTTCCATGGTTTCTTTATATTTTATTTCTTCGGAATTGTTATTGTCTATATTTTCTTTTTCTACCCAAACCGATTTGTCGAATTTTCGCAATTCGTCAATTATTTTCGACGAAAAATCCAATGCATCGCTTGCATGAATAATAAATATTTCGAAGTTATTTGCCTCGACTATGGCGTTTTTACTCGCATTTATAAATTCCGAGTGCAATTCAACCGGTAAGTTTGTTTGTCGTTTGCTTGCCGAATTAAGCCAATTTTCGGCAACTTCCAATTCGAAATTTTTTAGTAATAATGCCGCATTTCGGTTTTGTTTATTCCACCGAATTGCACGAGTTAAATTTTTGGTATGAAGTTGTATAAAGGCATAATCTGTAAGAATTTCGGCATAAAGACGTCGGTATGCTTTATCAAATTGAATATCGTCGGTAGCTTGAAATCTTATAGGCTTCAATTTTTTTATTTCCGACGGAATTTCGGATTGGGTAAGTTTTTCTAATTCAACCGGAATAATTTTTTTGTTGAAACTTATAGCCAATTTAAGTTCCGCCATTCTTTTCTCCGAATTAACGGTAGCTTTGGTAAGGAAAAACAGAAACACATTGCATTGTTCAATTCCGGTGGCAATGGTATCGTCGGTTGCGCCGGAAAGTGTGGTATCGGTAATTCTTATCCAAGTAGTTACGGCATTAAGTTGGCAGTTTTTGTGTATTTTGTACGGAACAGAATTGGTTGTCGTTTCGTCGTTTAGTGCGGAGTCATCCTCTTCGCCATAACAGAAAAACACTTCGCCCGAGTGCAATTCGGCATTTTCCTTCGATTCGCAAATAAAATCGGCATGAAATTCCGAAGGTCGGCACGAGGTGTTGTCGGTGGCGCTAAATTCGGTTCTAAGCCATTGCTCCGCTTTCATTCGTTCATCGTCAAATAACAGCAACGAAGTATTGTTCGGGTTTTTACTCCATTTAAGTGCTTTGGAAAGTAAATTGGTGTGCGTATGAACGTATTCTTTATGCGAATTAAGAATAATAAATAATTGTTTGTACGACTGAGTTATATCGGTTTTTGCGTCAAAATAAATCCAGTTAAGTTTTTCAACTACCGGGTGCATTTGTTTTATTTCGGTATCGGAAGGTAAAACATGCAAAAGCGGAATAATTCTTTTTCCATAGCGTACCGCAGTGTTTATTTCGCTTAAGCAATATTCCGAAAGCACGGAGTGCGGCGAAATAATGAAAATAAAATTGTCGGCAATTTCAATACCGTGGTCTATTTGCTCCCTAAAATCGACTCCGGGCGGAATATCCTCCATATCAAACCACACATCGAACTTTTCTTTAATCAGTTCTTTGTGCAAATTGGCGGCAAACTCTTTGCTGTGTCGTCTTCCGTACGAAATAAACGCGGTATTCATATTGCTTCCTCGGTTAGTTCTTTTGTGTCTTCTTCGGGCAAATTATTAAAAAATTCGGCCGTGCTTGCTAAGCTGTCAAAAAATAAGGCTCCGTTGTTAATTACCATTCTTCCAACGCTTTTGAGCGATTTAACTTGGTGTTGGTTAAAAATTTCTTCTTCGTCTTCAATTAAAAAGCAAAAAACAGTTTTTTCGGGTCGTTTGTTCGAATCGTCGACTAATTCGGCTATTGCATAAAAGCCGAGCATTTTTGGAGTAATTACATACAAACAATAATCGCTGTTTTCGCGTTCAAACAGTTCACGTTGGTAAGCCTCTTCGTTCCAATCGTCGACAACCGGATTAAAATATTGAATGTTCAATAATTCAATCAGTTGGTTTCGCCATTTCGAACCGTTCACTGTGCCGCCAAGAAAAACTTTCTTCATGGATAAAATCGTTTTATTTTTGTATAACGAAAAATAGTTCGTTACTTTTTCTTTAAATATTCAAATGCTTTATCAATATCCGGATGCTCATTTCCTTCGTATTCAAATGCTTTCAGGTCGCCAATAAAAATTTCGCGCAACAAATAATTCGAATTATACGGTACATTTTTGAACTTTTCATAAATTTTTTCGGCTTCCGAATACCGGTTGTTTAAAATAAGTGCAACTGCCAAATTTCGGTAAGCATTATAATTCAAACTATCGGCTGCAATTATTTCGTTCAGTTTAATAATTGCCGCATCGTATTCTTTATTCAGAATTTCGTACCATATTATTTCGGTAATTTGTTCGTTTTTAGGTTTTGTAGCCAAAATTTGGGTTATCATTTTGTCTATTTCCTTTTCGTATTTGTTCGATGCGGTTTCTTTGTTATAAGCTACATAACAAGCTTTTGCTTCTTTTAAATTTGCAAGCGAAGGGTCTATTTTTATAAGTTTTTCCATTAGCGCTACCGAGTTGCCCAGCCATAATTCTTTATTGGTGGTAAGGTTGTCGTTTTCGCCTAAATTTCTGTAATGAATTGCGGCATAAAATAATTTATCGGTTTGGTCCGATGCCAAGCACTCTTCAAAATCGGTAAGTCCGAATTCAATTTTTTGCTCAATGGTATATTCTTGTTTTCTGTAATAAGCTATAAGTTCTTGCTTTTGCGGTTTAATTTTCTGAATGGTAATGGTTTTATCCGAACCGGCAGTTAAAATCGTTTTGTTATCGTTCGAAAAATTGGCCTGCCAAATAAGTCCGGTATGTCCGCGGAATGTTTGTAATGCATCGCCTTTTAAATTCCAAAGCATTGCAGTAAAATCTTCCGACGCCGAAAGTATCAACGAGTCATTTTTTGAGAATTTGAGCGAATTTACCGGTTTGGTATGTCCGGTAAGCACTTGCATTCGAGTACCGGTTGTGCTATAAAGCACAATTTCGTTGGTTAAAGTTGCCATAGCGCAATACAACCCATTGTGCGAAATAGCAACTGCAGTAACCGGAACTTTGTTGTAAGCAAAAGTTTGCAGTATTTTTCCACCGAAATCGGTAAGTAGCGCATGCTTGTCGTCGGAGCCCGATAGAATTGTTTTATTATCGGGCGAAACAGAAACCGACCAAATGGCACTTTTGTGGGCATTAATTTCGCTTTTAACAGTACCGTTAAGGTTCCAGATTTTAATTGAAGCGTCGTTTCCGCCCGAAACAATGTATTTGTTGTCGGGTGTAAAAGTGCAGGTATAAACCGGACCAACATGCCCGGTAAACGTAGTTATTGCACCGGTGTTCAGCTCCCAAAGTTTTATCGTTCCGTCGTTGGAGCAGCTGAGTAATTTTGTACCATCGTTGGAATATTGCAAGGTATTTATTCGAGCCATGTGCCCCGAATATACGCGAAGTTCTTTCCCTTCTAAATTAAAAATTTTAATCGATTTATCGGCTGATGCTGAGGCTATTCTTGTGCCGTCGGGTGAATAAGCCGCCGAGGTTACTGTGCTTTCGTGTGCTTTAAAAGCAAAAGGTAAATCGTAGCCAATTTCCCAACTTCGCATGGTTTTATCTTTCGAAATGCTTATAATAATGGAAGTTCCGGGTAAAATGGCTGCATCAAGCACATAATTCGAATGCCCTTTTAGGGTACTGAGCAAATTCCCTTCAATGTTCCATATTTTAATGGTTTCGTCGTCGGAGGCGGTTAAAAATTTTGTACCGTCGGCAAAAAATTGCACGGCTCTTATGTAGTCGGAATGTGCTTTTTCGTTTAATATAACTTCACCGTTCAGTTTACGTAATTGATAGGTATTGTCAAACGAACCGCTCAGAATCATTTGTCCGTTAGGACTAAAGTCGAAATCGGAAATTACCGCATCGTATGTGAGTTTATGTTTTAGCTCGCCACTTAAATTATGTATTAAAATGGTTCCATCGAACGACGAACCGGCAATGTATTGACCATCGGGGCTAAAGCGAATTTTGGTAATGCTTTTTTCGTGTGCATTTATGTCGAAAACCGGTTTTCCTTCTAAATTCCAAATTTTAATGGTTTGGTCGAGCGATGCGGTTGCAACAAATTTGCCGTTGGGCGAAAAAATAACTGAAGTTATGCTGTTGTTGTGCCCGTTTAATTGAATAAGTGCTTCGCCGTTGCTGTGCCATACAATGGCAGTTTGGTCGGCAGAACCGGTAACAAAGTAGTTTCCGTTGGGCGAAAAACAGATGTCGTTTACGGCACGTTTGTGCGCTTCGAGGGTTTTAATGCTTTTGCCGTTGTTGTCGAATAGCAGAATTCGGTTTTCTTCGGTTCCGGCAACAATTAATTTGCCGTTTGGCGAAACCGCTAAACTTTTAAACTCGCCTTGTTGTTTGTTCAGAATAGAGTAAAAAATATTTTCCGAATACAGTTTGTTTATCAGGTTCATAGCAGCTTGCGAGTTGTTATGGTCTAAGGCTTCAATGGCCAATTTGAACGCTGCTGTTGGGTCGGTGTTTTTTATCGCTTCTGCTTTATAAATTAAGTTGTCGGATTTTACCGAATTGTATTTCAAACTCAGTAACTCGTTTGACGAATTTAAGTTGTAAGTTATAAATGCCGAAAGGCCTGCTATAACAAGGCTTATTAGTGAAACAAAAATGAAAACAATGGCAATTGGTTTCCATTTAGTTTTTACCGGTTTTGGGTCGTTGGCTTGCAATTCTCTTTTCCGGCTTTCTTGTATAAGCGGTATCATAAAATCGAAAGTCGTATTCCCGTTTTTTCGATATTTTGGGTAGCGTTCTTTAAGCCATAGTAGCGCAACCGATAATTCTTCGCCTTTGAATAAGCGGTTTTTGTCGGAAGTGGTATTAAATTCTTCGGTTATTTCGTTTTCAAATTTAAACAATTGCTCTTCGGTGGTAATTGTTTGCAAAAGCTTGTCGTATATTACTGCCGATGCTGCACCGTTAAATGAAACGTATATTAGTTTGTTTTCGAAACTGACTTGAAATAATTTCTTTTCGGTAAAAGCTTTAATTAAGGCATTTAAATCGTCTTCTTGCAGCCCGCTTTCCAAGGCTAAATCCGACACCGATTTGCGTAACGAAATAATGCATTGGTTGTGCTTTTTAACCAAGCACGCCAAGCAATTTAGTATAGCTGTTTCGCTTAATTGTTCTTTGAGTTGTAAAACGATAGCTTCAAAATTCCGTTCAATAAGTTCGTTGGCTGCACCAATTTCTTCGTAGTGTTTTATTTCAATTTCTTGGGTTGGCTTGTGGTTGCGTTCCCAATGTTTAAATACTTCGTGTATTGAATATTGCACTCTGCTTAGCGGCATTTGCAACTCATTAATGTCGTTGGCAATACGGCTAAGTAAATTCGACGAAATTTTAACCCCGGTAAGCATTAGCGGACCTTCAACCGTCTTTTTTATTTCCTCGCGCGAAAGTGCTCGAAGCAACACCTTACTTTTTTTAATTTGTTCGCCTAAGGCTTTAATTTGAAGTGCTTGCGGCAAACTTTCCGAGTCGAGCGCTATAAGCACATAATATCGGCTTTTTTTCTGTTCCGAAATATCGGCAAGCAAGGAATAAAAGTGGTTGTAATCGTCGATAGTTTTTTTGTTTTTGAGCGATTCAAAATAATAACCGTGATGAAAATCGTCGATTATAAATAAAACATTTTGTTCGCTTTCGCCAATTTGCTGCTGCAAATGATTGGTTAAACTTTGCGAACTTCGCAATAAAGAAGCTTCAGTAATCGATTCCAGATTTCTTGAATCGACTGCCAAATCGGAAGAACCAAAATTGTTTAGTAATGCCGAAGCCAGCGCTGTTAGCGGCGAAGCGCCGGGAGTAATTCGAATAACTTTCCAGTCGGAACCTGCCGAAACTAAATCACCCTTATACAGCGCCGGAACGATGCCTGCATTAATAAGCGAACTTTTGCCCGAACCCAATGCGCCGGCTATGGTTAAAAACTTGTACTGCTTTAACATAGCAAGCGATTCCGAAATGTCGTTTTCGCGTGCAAAAAACAAGTATTCCTCACTTTCGTTAAAAGCTCTTATTCCGGGAAATGGATTGAACCGTAAATTATTTGCCATTTTTTACTTCGGTTTCCGATGTTTGACTGAAAAAAAGCAAATATAACGATTAATTGTTAATTGTAGGTAATAAAATGCCGGAATTTAAAAATGAATGCCGGTTATAGTGTAAAGTAGAGCGTTAATTTTCAATAAAAAAGGAGGCTAAACGAAATGTTTTTTTTGAAAATGAATTGAAATATAGGCTGAATTATTGAAAAAGATGACTGTTTTTAACAGGTTTTCAAATTTGCATCTTTTTGTCGTTAGCTGAGGTTGTAATCAGTGCAATAACCGATTTTTCATAATTTTCGCGCCGACAAACAACCGTTTGCAAATGACGAATAACCGCTTGCAGACGACAGAAAGCAGCTTAATTATTGAAGTTAATGCGAGGTTGCTTTTAACTTTGCTTGGAATAAATCGTAGAAATAATTAATTCGTTTTTATTATGAAACAAGCAGCATTGATTTTTATACTTATTGGTATGTTGAATGCTTTTACGGCAAAAGCACAAGTTGAAGAAACTCAAGTTAAATCGAAACACGCAGTTGGCATTGCTGCCGGTACTTCAACCGGTTATGGCTTATCGTATAGATACATACCAGACAGATTTGGTTTTCAAGTAGCATTTGCACCAATGGTTAGTGACGACCGAACGCTTACCAGTTTTGGTTTTACCTTTATTCATAAAATTATCGAAAAACCAAAATCTTCGCTGTATCTTTATCAAGGAAACCATTGGATGTATTCAAATGAAAAATGGGCTAGAATTTCTAAAAGCTATGCTTATATAAATGGCTTAGGTGTAGGAATTGAGTTCATAATTAATAAAAGCATAAGCTATAACGTAATGGGCGGATTTGCAAGTTACCGTAACAGTTATTCCGATTCTAAAACTTTAAGTTTAAGCGGCGAAACCGGGTTGTTTTATAAATTCTAATTAAAATTTTACAATGAAATTTATAAATGTAGTTTTGTTTTCTGTTACCTTAATGGTGGCATGCGGTTTAAAGGCGCAAAATATCAAAGTACAAAGTGAAAATACCGGAACAAAACATGCAGTAGGCATTGCAGCCGGTTTTTCAACCGGTTACGGTTTGTCGTACCGATTTGTGCCTAAGAAGTTTGGTTTTCAATTGGCATTTGCCCCTTATACTTCAGAACTGAATTCGCTTTATAGTTTCGGCGGTACTTTACTTTATAAGGTAATTGAAAAGGAGAAATCTTCGCTGTTTATTTACCAAGGAAACCATTTACTTTATACCAAATTTCCCGGTGATAAGACAAAATATTATGAATATGTAAACGGTATAGGTATTGGAATAGAATTTATTTTTGCAAAAAATATTAGTTTTAACTTAATGGGTGGTTTTGCAAATTATAGCGAAAGTTATAGCCATGCAAACGTAGTTAGTTTAACTGCCGAAACCGGTTTGTTTTATAAATTCTAAAGGTTGAAAGTATGAAGAAATCAATATTAGCATATGTTGTATTTGCGATAATAAGCGCAAACCAAATAGCTGCGCAAGACCAAACGATAAAAAAGGATAATTTCGAAACTAAACATTCAATCGGGTTTGGTGCAGGTTATTCAACGGGTGTGGGTATCTCGTATCGGTATGTGCCAAAGCGATTTGGCGCACAAATAACTTTCGGTTTATATGTAAGCGAAAAGCAAGAAAACTATTCGAACGGTTTTTCATTGCTTTATAAACTTAAGTCGACCAATAAAAGCACCCTGTTTTTATATCAGGGCAACCATGTTGTTATTAACAGATATTTTGGATTTGGCGATCCTACAGGTTATACATACATGCACAGTTTAGGAATTGGCATTGAAATTAATTTGCTGCGCGATATTGGCTTTAATATAATGAGCGGCTTTTTGCGTCAAAGTGATGGAAGAGGCAGTAAACCCAATTTTGGTCCGACGTTAGATTTGGGTTTGTATTACAAATTTTAAATCGAAAAATTGCTATGATTAGGTTAAACCTTTAATCATAGCAATTTTTTCCATATCGCTTTTTTACTCTATGGTCTGCAATGCTTCGTACTTAGCAATTGCAACGTTTTTTTTAACAGCCGAAAGTGTTGCCAACGCTTCAATAAGCGGAAATTGTTTAAAAACTTGTACTTCGTTTTCCGATTCCAATAAATTGAATTTTAAACTATTAGTTGAAATAATTTTGTCAATTTCTTGGGGCGGAATAGCACGAACAGCGTTTCGGTAGTTCTGTAGAAGTTGAAGCAACTTTTCGTAATTTCCGGCGGTTTCCAACACCGTTCGGCACGCTTTTTTATCGTCTTTTAAGCTGAAATCGTTGAGGGTTACTTCGCCTGAATTTGAATTTTTTATCATATCAAGCATAAGTTGGTCAATAAACGAGTTCAATTCGTTGGAAGCATTTTTTAAAGTTTGCGCTTTTTGTTTTTTTTCTTCGGAAGCGGCATCAAAAATTGAATCGCTTTTTTCGCTTACTAAACTGTAAACCTGTAGGTTGGTTCTGTATTCGCTGTCGTAACGGTCTATTGCGGTTTTTGAAATATTGACTGCCGAAAGAGAAAATAACGACGAAAGTCCGATTCCTATTAAAATAATCAGGAAAATAAAATTAGTTTTTGTTTCATTTGCCTTGCGAAAAATGCTTACAAGGTAAGTTGGCAGAAACACTACCGCCAGCGAAATAGGCCCGTAAAAGAGCAACACATTTGCAAACGGCCAATGCATAACTTTAAACAACGGACCAAGCAGCAAAAACGCCAAGGTTATGTACCCGATAATAAAAAGCAGAACATTTTTCTTTGTTTCCTGCTCTTTGTACGAAGTTATAAAAAACAAAGGCAAGAACACCAGCGCAACAAGCAACATGCCTAAAACCATAAGAATTCCGGCGCCCGGCCAGTGGTTTATTTTAAAAAACACACCGGAAACTAAAACAAGTGTTCCGAAGAAACCTGTAAAAAACATTGATTTTTTCATTTTTTGAAATTTTAAATCGGTTGATAAAATGGTTTGATGTTGCAGGTTCTTAAACGTATCGTTTTCGAGCGAATTGATAAAGTCGTGGTAAGCCGTTACAAAAGGTACACCTTTTTGCAGCGCCGGTTCAAGGGTGCAACAAATATGGTCAACCATTTCGTCCAACAGCATTTCCAAACTTATACCTTTTTGCCTTACATCGTTGTATATAAAATCGATGTCTTCGTCGGTAAGTGCATTCATGACAATGACAAGTTGGGTGAAGGATTTAAAATGTAATTCATTACCTTAATAAACTCGGCAAATTCATCCATTTTTACTTTTGCCCAACTGTCGCCTTGAGTCGTAAGTTTATAGTATATCCGAACTCGTTTGCCTATGTTTACGGTTTCGGTTTCAACATAACCTTCAGCCTCCAATTTGTGCAGTACAGGGTACAAAGCACCAAAAGTCAGTTTTATGTTGCCTTGCGACAACTCTTCTACCTTCTGTGTAATTTCGTAACCGTACAACCGCGAATTTTCCGACAATAATTTTAGTACAATGGTACGTAAAGTTCCTTTTAACAAATCGTTTGAAATCATAACAGCGCTATTTAAAAATTGTAATTACACAACAAAGATATGAAAGATTCTTGTATATTGCAAATTAATATACAAGAATCTTTCATATAAAATGAAAATAATTTTTAATAT
>JAIFNC010000171.1 GCA_020047935.1 Bacteroidota bacterium | reverse complement strand
TCGTATTCGGCACAAGAAGTAAACGAATATGTGGCTGTACTTAAAAAACTGATTACCATTCGCGATACCATTTTTGCCGTAAATAAGCAATACATTGCATCGGCAGCGCAAGCCGAGGCGTACCGCACCGAGCCGCATTTTAAATTGCAAGGCTCTTACCGCGATATGAACAAAATTTCGGAAAAAGTGGTTTCGGTTATGAACGACCAAGAAATTAAGCGTTTGTTGCTAAGCCATTACGAAAACGAATCGCAAACCTTAACAGCCGACACCGAAGCCAATATGCTTAAGTTTAAAGAACTTACCAACACCATGGATGCAAAAGAAACCGAGCGTTGGGAAAGCATTAAAACGGTGTTCAGAAAAAATAAAGAAGGCAATAGTCAGTTGCAAATGAATAAATTAATTGAACGTGTTACCGACATTTCAGCCGGAATACAATCGGTTTCTGAAGCTTTAAATAAAAAATAACAAAAAATATACTACTTTAGCCCCGAAATAACACTACCTACGCAATGAGTTTATTGATAAGAAAGGCCGTTGGCACCGACGCCGAAACAATTTCGAATTTGGGAAAAAAGGCATTTACCCATGCTTTTGGTTATTTGCTTTCGGATATTAGTTTGCGGAAATATTTGAATAAAGTGTATGGCACCGAAAAAATTGCCGAAAGCTTAGCCAAAAAAAGCAATACCTTTTGGATTGCCGAATTGGAAAATACAACGGTTGCTTTTTTGAAAATGAAATGGAATTTCGGTTTAAACAAAAAAGCGTCGGAAACAGAGGCAAACTTACAGCATTTGTACGTAAATCCCGATTTTACCGGACAACGGATTGGCGAAACCATTCTGAAACGTGCGTTGGAAGAAACAAAAGAGCGAAAAACCAACAAATTATGGCTCGAAGTATTTCCTGAAGGACCCGACAGTTTGCGGTTTTTTATTAAACAAGGATTTGCTGTGCACGGAAAATATTTGCATCCGTTCGACGATTTTGAGTTGGAATACGATGTGTTGGTGAAGCACTTGTAGTGATTTTATTCCAAATACATACGCGTAAACTTATCTTTTTCAATAAGCAAGTTAATATATGTTTGCGCGTAGGTAGTTGAGGAGAAAAACGGTGCTTCCAAATTCGGATTGGTTGAAATGACCATTGGATCTTCGCCAAAATTCAAAAATATTTGGTATAATTGATCCGGTTCTGTACCTTGTTCCAATAATTGTAATAAAAATTCTTCTACTATCTTTTTTGCAGCATTTACTGCCTCTTCGGCTGTTTCATAATTTCCGGTCAGGTAGGTCTCCGACTCGTCCATATAATGATAATTGTCGTAAACTTTTAAGCTGAAATTCATGGTTTGTCTTTTTCTTTTGAAAATTTTTGCCGGTACGTTTTGATTCAAAAAACTTATTTGAGCCTTGTTTTTTTGCCGTCGGACGTGGCTCTAAAAAATTTCCCGTTTTCGATATACAATGCTTCCGATTCGTGTGCATTTCGAAATGGTTTATTAATACCTATAAACTGCCGGTTGTGTGTGAATTTTATTTCTTCAACTTCGGTATGTCCCGAAATAATTCGTTTGACTTGGTACTTATGTGTAATGTTTTCTATGTTTTCATTCGAAATAGTTGGCATTCCGTCGTTTAAACCAATAAACCCGCGATACCAAAGCGGACCGGCAAAGCTTCGCAATAAATCTGCTTGTTTTATACTGTCGTTCTGCTGAAAAATTCCCGCTGCGAATTGATTTATTTGCTCAACAGATTCGAAATTATTGGCAATTTCGGGCGAAATGCCGGCATGAACAAATAGGTTGCCGTTAATAGTTACGGCAATTTTCGATTTTCGTATAAACTTTCCCAAAAAGGACGAATCGTTGAAAAGTTCTGCGTACTCAATGGCTAAATTATTGCATAAATTATAATAATTTTTGTGCAAATAGCGGTAGTCGCCGGTTAGTGCCAGCAGTTCGTGGTTTCCTAATAGCAAATGAACATTTCCGCCTGCCTGTTGCGCCTGCAAACTAAGTTTTACAATAAGCCAAAGGGTTTGGGTTACTTTTTCGCCTCGATCAAAAATATCGCCAATAAAAACCAAATGCCCTTTTCCCCATGTCCAATTATATGCCGAATCAATAACTTGGTTGTTAATGAGCAAATTACTTACTTGGTCAAAATTTCCGTGTACATCGCCAACTGCTATAATTTTTTCAACATCCGAATAAATTGAAGGTTGTGGAATTGAATTCATATACTCCGAGGCATTTTGCTTGTTTATGGCAGGAACAAATGACGCATAATTTTGCAATTCCGGTTCAGACAAGTTAAGGCGTTTAGTGTTTCCATTTTCATCCGATTTTAGTTCAGAAGCTGTTAAATTGCCTTCGGGAGTAAATTTCAAATGTGGCCCATCGACAAAATTTACGGTTTTTTTTCGGGTTCTTTTTGCACCCTGACTTAGTAAAAACGTTCGAATTTCCGGATAACCGTAAATAATTGCAACATCAAGCACGGTAAGGCTGTCGGGTGTAGCATAATGAATATTGGCACCCAAATTAATAAGCGTACTTACTGCGGCAGTGTTTCGGTATTTAACGGCACTCATTAGCGGCGTATAGAATGCCGAATCGGGTTGATTTATGTTGGCTCCGTTTTTGACAAAAAGTTCTATATTGGTTATATTTTCTTCAAATACAGCAAGTTTAAGTATTGTTTTATTTTGAAACTTGAAATTTATATCGGCACCTCTATTTTTTAACAGCTGAGTTAGCGACTCTTTTCCGGTTATTAGCGTAAAGTATAAAAGCGGAAATTGTTGTTTCCCCATCAGTTTATTTGGGTTTTTCTCGGTTTCGAGCAATTTCTCCAATTTGGTTAAATCGTTGTTTAAAATAGCATTCAAATAAACGCTGTCGGCAATGGGTTGCGACCAACTTTTCGCATAAAAAAACAATAAGAGTATAATGAGTATTTTTTGAAATTTCATCGATAATTGAGTATACTTATTTTTGGTTACGCAGAAACTCCGAACACACAATGGCAGTTGCAGAGGCTAAATTTAACGATTCGCTCTGTTTTTGGCTTGGGTTAAGGCTTGGTATGGTAATTTTATCCGTAACAAGTGCTTCAATTTCGAAGCTTATTCCATGCGATTCGGAACCCATAACAATAAAACCCTTGGTACCCAAACTGGCTTTATATATGGAATCGCCGGTTAAAAAGGTTCCATAAACCGGAAAACTTTTTGATGCATATTGTTTAATTAAATCGGGTAAAATTGCGTAATGTACTTTTACATTTGCTAAGGCGCCCATGGTTGCTTGCACTGTTTTCGGGTTCCAAACATCTACCGAGTCGGGCGAACAAATGATCGCACGAATTCCAAACCAATCGGCAGTTCGTATAATGGTTCCTAAATTTCCGGGGTCGCGCACCGAATCGAGCACTATACTGAGTGAATTTTCAATTTCATTTGGCAATAAAATTGTTTCCGGAATTCGAAATATTGCCAAAACTTCGGAAGGAGTGCTAAGTGCGCTCATTTTGCCAAGCTCGTCGGGTGTTATTACAATACATTCGGCATCGGGCATTTGGTCTAAATTACTAAACCAAATTGGAAGTGCGCAAACAGTAAGCAATTCGAGCTTACTTTGCAGCAAATCGGCTACAACTTTTGGCCCTTCGGCAATAAAACACGAATTTATTTCCCGGTACTTCTTTTGGTGTAACGAAGTAATGAATTTAATTTTATTTTTGCTGAGCATTTTTATTAAAATTAATTTGCAATTTTACGAACTTGAAAACGACATCAAAAATACAATTTTTCAATGTTTGGGCATTCTTTTCGGCAATTTTTTTTGCCGCCGGATGCACTACAACCAAAAACTTGCAGGAAGGCGAATATTTGGTTCGCAGCATTAGCGTGGAATGCCCTACCTGTAAGGAAACAAATATTAAGCCCGAAAATTTTAATTCGTATATAAAACAACGAACCAACCGAAAATTGTTGGGAGTACCGGTATATTTATACGTGTACAATGCCGGCACAAGCGGAAAATCGAACAAAATAAAGCGCCGAATGACCGAAAAAATGGGCGAGGAGCCGGTAATTTACAGTTCAAGGCAAACTTCCTTATCGGCTGAGCAAATGCGCTTATATATGAAAAATTTGGGGTATTATCATTCAATTGTCGATACTATTGTAACATACGAAAATAAAAAAGCGCATATAAAATATGCCGTTAATCCGGGTATAAAATATGTGGTCGATACTATAAATTATACCGGATTAGATACCATTTTGCTCGAAGTTGTATTGCTCGATACCATTAATTCAAAATTAAAATCCGGTATGGCATTCGATGTAACGGTATTAAACAGCGAACGAACACAAATTGCCCGACGTTTGCAAAATTTGGGGTATTATAAATTTAATCAGTCGTTTATTCATTATTATGTCGATACAACCTTAACAGGAGTTACCGGCGGCATAAATATTACAGTCGAAGTAAAACCGTTTGAGCAATTGCCCGATGGAAAATTTAAACCGCACCAACGTTACATAATAGACCAGTTGCACATTTTTACCAATTACGATGTAAAACAAGCAATTATAGATAAGGAAAACTATGTTTCGAAATTTGTTCCGTCTAATTACCGCGATGCATTATATTATAACGACGAATTTTTCAACATAAAACCAAATATTATTTGGGAACAAAATTACCTTTTTCCGAGTACAATTTATTCAACCGAAAATGTTGAACGTACTTATAAACACTTGTTTGCACTAAAAACATTTAAGCACGTAACAGTCGATTTTGTCGAAAAACCATACGACCCGTATTTTGGTCCGTATTTGCCGCTCGATGCCAATATTCGACTTACGCCGTTTAAAACACAATCGTATATGCTTGAGGCCGAAGGAACTAATACCTCGGGCAACTTGGGTATAGCCGGGAATTTAAAATATAGGCACAAAAATATTTTTAGAGGTGCCGAGATTTTAGATTTGAAATTGAAAGCTGCATTGGAACGCCAGATTGATGTTATCGGAAATGAAAACCCGGCATTCAATACCTCGGAATACGGATTTGAAAGTATGCTTACATTGCCCGTGTTTTTATTTCCGATTAAAAATACCGGCAGCTTTAAAAAAGCCTACAATCCAAAATCGACGCTTAAAGCGGGTATAAATTATAGGCAACGTACCGACTATAGCCGTATTATCGGAAATTTTTCAATTGGCTACTTACTCTTCGGAAAAAATAATCCTAATTTGTTTTATTTTTTTAATCCAATTGAAATTAACTTAATAAAAGTAAGCAATTTAAGCGAAACTTTTTTGGCTACCATACAAGACCCCGTTATACTTTCGAGTTACGAAAATAGAATTTTATCGGTTTCAAACATTCAAATTGCATTTAATAACCGCACAAGCAATAAACCGCGAACTTATTCAATAAACTGGACTGCCGAAAGCGCCGGAAACTTGCTGAGCAGTTATTTTTCGCTTCAAAAAAACAACTCAATAGGAGTGAAGGAAATTTTTAATGTACCTTTTGCGCAATATGTTAAAACCGATTTGGATTTTAGAAAGCACTCGCGATTAAGCAAACGTAACACCATGGTTTATCGATTTTTTGCAGGTGTTGCGGTGCCCTATGGAAATTCGGTTGCCATACCTTTTATAAAAAAATATTATTCGGGCGGTGCCAACAGTTTGCGTGCTTGGCGAGTACGTAATTTAGGCCCCGGAAGTTTTGCCGGCGACGATAATTTGTACCCAAACCAAACCGGCGATATGAAACTTGAATTAAACATTGAGTACAGGTTTAAAATTTTTGGCATGTTCGAAGGGGCTGCTTTTATTGATGCAGGAAATATATGGTCGGTTACCAAAAGCGATTCGCGCGATGGTTCGCTTTTTGACATAAGCACGTTTTATAAAACCACCGCTGTGGGCTATGGTTTGGGGCTTCGGCTCGATTTCGATTTCTTTATTTTTAGAACCGATGTAGGCATAAAACTTATCGACCCGGCATTGGTCGGAAACACGTTTGTTCCTTCAAATCCCAATGCTACAGAGTATGTAGCATTTAATTTTGGTATCGGATATCCGTTTTAAATTTCAACATAAAAAAAATAGTGTAATGAACACAAAAATAGCATTAATTACCGGTGCAACTGCCGGCATAGGCAAAGGAATTGCTTATAAATTGGCTGCCGAAAATTATAAATTAATTATTACCGGCAGACGAGCCGACCGACTGGAAGAACTGGCTGATAGTTTAACAAATAACTTTGGAATAGAAGTGCTTACGTTGAATTTTGATATTAGAAACCGAGTTGAAACAGAAACGGTACTTAAAAACTTGCCCGAAAAATGGAAAGCGGTTGAAGTGCTGATTAATAATGCCGGTTTGGCAGCCGGATTAGACCCCGTACAAACAGCCAATGTAGACGATTGGGACCAAATGATTGATACCAACGTAAAAGGCTTGCTTTATGCTTCGAGCCAATTGATACCGCAAATGGTTGCTGCAAAAAAGGGGCACATTGTAAATATTGGCTCTATAGCAGGCAAAGAAACCTATGCAAAAGGTGCCGTTTATTGCGCTTCTAAACATGCCGTAGATGCTATTACCAAAGGAATGCGTATCGATTTATTGGAATTTGGAATAAAAGTTACCGCTATTAATCCCGGAATGGTTGAAACCGAATTTTCGGAAGTGCGATTTAAGGGCGATACTACGACAGCAAAAAAAGTGTACAAAGGTTTTACGCCGCTCGATGCCAACGACATAGCCGAGGCTGTTTGGTTTGTACTCAGTCGCCCGGCGCATGTAAATATTAACGATATGATTATTATGCCAACCGCGCAAGCAAGTGCTACAAATACCTTTAGAAATGAATAAGTTAGGACAATTTATTGCTGCAATTTTAGCCGGTTTGGCAGGTTGGCTGCTTATTGGTTATTACCAAATTGAAAGTTTTACACGAATTGGCGTTTTCTTTATTCTTTTTCTAATTTTCGGAATAACGGTTGAATATTTAATTCGATATTTTCGAAAATAATAAGGCTTTTTTAGTAAATTTTAAAACACCGGCAACCTATTTGCTTTACGTAAACAGGTGAGTTTGCTAATTGTAATTATTTGATTATTAACGAATGAACAAGTTTTTTTTGCTTATTTTATGTTTTACGTTATGTTTTGTAACTAGTAAAGCACAAGTTATATATCCCGATGAGGTGGAGGTTGAAAAAAGCGATGAGGAACTGTTGCTCAGCGAGGAAGTTGTGCTGGACGAAAGTTTCTTTGAGTCGATTGTTATGTACGAAAAACTGCTTTCATTCTCGCCCCGAAGTTCGAATTTAAACTATAAATTGGGCTTCGTCTATTTGCATAGTATTGTAGAAAAAAGCAAATCGATTGGCTATTTGGAAAAAGCAATTAAGTTTTTATCTGCCGAAGACCCTACAGACAATGCGCCTGTAGAAGTTTATTTTTACTTGGGCAGAGCCTACCGAATGAATTTCAGGTATGCCGAAGCTTTGCAGGTTTTAGTAAATTTAAAAGCGCAAGTTGGTTCTGAAAACGAACGTTTTTATAACCTAATCAACGATGAAATTCAACTTTGTACCGAAGGCTTAAGTGCCGAAAAATCGGGTTTCAATAAAAAAGAAACAAAAAAAATCAATTCTAAAGGCGATGTAATGCTCGAAAACGAAAGTTTCGACGAGGCAATACCGTTTTATTTAAAGCTTCTGGAAGACGACCCTTCGAATTCGATGTGGAATTTTAAATTGGGGTTTTGTTACTTGCAAGCAGCTAATCAGCGTAAATTGGCCATTGAATACTTGCAAAAATCGGTTGATAATATTACCGACGATAAAAAACGCAAAAAATTCAATGCACCGCAAGATGCCTATTTTTATTTGGCACAAGCTTATCGGTTGGAAAACAAACACAAAGAAGCATCGTTTGTACTTCAGTATTTAAAAAAAGTAATTTCGCAACGCGATGTCGATTTTGCTGCGGCAGTTGAACAAGAAATTGAGTTGGTACAAAACGTTTTGGTGCTTATGGAAAATCCGTTGGAAATTGAAATTGAAAACCAACTGGTTTTAAATTCTGAATTTTCCGACCATAGCCCGGTTTTTTCAGCCGACGAATCGGTTATTTTCTTTACTTCTCGCCGGAAACACGGCGAAAATGCAAAGCGAACTGACGACGGACAATATTTTGAAGAAATTTATTACTCTGTAAAAACAGACAGCATTTGGTCTGCCCCAACTCCAATGTCGGAAAGCATTACCGGTCAGGGGCATAAAGCAACCATTAGCTTATCGGTAGATGGACAAGAAATGTACATTTACAAACCCGACGACAACGGTTCTATTTACGTAAGTTATTTGGAAGGAACTATTTGGAGTATTCCGCAGAAATTAAATGAAACTATAAATACCAAATCGCGCGAAACAAGCGCTTCGCTTTCTGCCGACGGAAAGCATTTGTATTTTACCTCCGATAGAAAAGGTGGTTACGGCGGGCTGGACATTTATGTTGCTACAAGGCTTACAGATGGAACATGGAGCGAAGCAGTTAATTTGGGTGAAAAAGTAAATACCGATTTAGACGAAGAAAGCCCCTACATTCACCCCGATGGTGTAAGTTTATTTTATAGTTCGAAAGGGCACAATACCATTGGAGGGTTCGATATTTTTAAAACCGTTTTTATGCCTGAGTCCGAAAGTTGGTCGACTGCCGAAAATATTGGTTTTCCTATAAATACTACCGAAAACGATGTGTTTTTTATTCCTACACCCGGCGGCGACCGAGCGTATTATGTTTCGGAGCAAGAAGAGGGTGGTAAGTTCTCGGATATTTACACCATTTCGCTTCCCGAATCGGTGGTAAATCCGCTAACAATTATTTCCGGAATTGTTTCGGTTTGCGAAAAAAATATGAGTAACACCCGCATTTTGGTTACCGATTCGGCAGCGGTGGATACAGTTGGTATTTACCGTCCGAATCCTAAAACCGGAAAATATTTGTTCGTACTCTCAAAAGGAAATAATTATTTATTAACCTATTATTCTTCAAATTCCGAAGCGCATACCGAACAATTGATAATTGATGAACATACGCCATATCAGCAAATTGTGAAAAATATACAGTTAAAATCGACCGATTGCGACGAAAATACCATTGTTTTCGACGACGATAAAAACAGTACCACGGTAGGTTTTCTGAACGATGGAGTGTTGTACGACGAAATGTTCGAAATTCCGATTATTTTGTTTCCATTTGCAAATGCAAGTAATTTCCGAAGGTATAAAGATTTGGATAAAATTGCCGATTATTTAAGCCGTAACCCGGAAGCCATTATTGAAGTTGGCGGTTATGCCGACTCGCGAGGCAGCGAGGAGTATAACCGTAAACTTACCGAATACCGTGCCAGCAGCGTTAAAGCCTTTCTGATAGGTAAGGGCGTGAGAAGCGAACAATTGGTTATTAACGGGTACGGAAAGGCAAATCCGGTGGCAAATAATGCAAACGACGATGGCTCGCTGAATGAAGAAGCAATGAAATACAATCGCCGAATTGAGTTCAAAGTTATCCGCCAAGGCAATTCAAGTTTGTTTATTAAAACCATAGCCGATATACCAAAGGAGTTTAAGCTAATAAATCATTAATATACGTTTTTGTTATTTTTTTATTTATGAAAAATACTTTCCTTATCTTTGTAGTCTAATTGCAAAAAAAAATATACTAAGCGCAAATTTCAGCTATATTAAAATGAAAAAAATTATACTCTTTGCTGTTTTTATGTTATTGGTTCAATTAATTGAAGCACAAGTTATTTACCCCGATGAACCTACCAAAGATAAGCAAAAAAAAACAACAAGTGTAGAGTCGTTTTTTGTTGAGGAGGAAAACTTGGAGTTGTCTATTCCAATGTACGAAAAACTTTTAATTTACGAACCGGAAAACTCTGCTCTTAATTATAAACTGGGCTTTTGCTATTTGAATTCGGTGCTCGATAAAGAGCGCTCGATTGATTATTTTTTGAAGGCCATAAAGTTTATGAACAATACCGACAGCGCAAATACTGCACCTAAGGAGGTATACTTCTATTTGGCAAGGGCATACCGTGTAACCGGAAAGTATTTGGAAGCTATTGATGCACTGGAAAAACTTCAAGCGCTAATTCCGGAAAATGACAAACCTTACCGACAAAAGATAAAGGAAGAAATGGAAATGGTTGAGGCCGGTGTACAGGGCACATCTACCATAAAAGCTTCCACTGTGCGAAGGCTTTATGCTATTGCCGAGCAGTTTATTGAGGAGCAAAATTTTGAGGACGCTATAAGCACCTATAAAAAACTACTTATTGTCGATAATAATAATTCGGAATATAACTATAAAATGGGGCTTTGTTACCTGAATACGGTATTGGAAAAACAACAAGCGATAAACTATCTGTTAAAAGCCGTAAATTTAAAATCGAATGATAGTAAGCTCAAGCGGTTTAATGCACCAATGGAGGCTTATTTCTATTTGGGCCAAGCCTACCGAGTTAATTATAAGTACGATGAAGCCTTGAATGTATTTAAGTTTCTTCAAGACTCATTGCCTAAAGAAGAAAGTGTTTTTCTTCAGTTGGTTGAGCGCGAAGTGCATTTGTGCAACAACGTTAAACGCTTGCTTAGTAACCCTATGCAAATTCAAATAGAGCCGGTTTCGGAGCTTAATTCCGAATTTACCGACCACAGCCCGGTTATCTCATTTGACCAAAAAATACTTATTTTTACTTCGCGTAGAAAAAATAAAGATTTCGAACGAGCATACGACGATGGACAATACGATGAAGATATTTATATTTCGGTAAAAGACGACGATGGCGATTGGACTTCGCCTGAAGAAATAAGCTCGAATATTAATACAAACGAGCATGAAGCGAGTATCGGTTTGAGTGGTGATGGTCAGGAGTTGTATATTTATAAAGACGACGGCGGCGACGGAAATATTTATGTTTCGAAACTGAAAGGTACCGATTGGTCGAAACCGGAAAAGCTGGGTTCAACCATTAACACAAAGTACAACGAAGCGCATGCTACCATTTCGCCCGACGGACAAATACTCTATTTTACTTCCGACCGCAAAGGCGGATTTGGAGGTAAAGATATTTATTTAGTTAGAAAACTGCCGAATGGCGATTGGGGTAAAGCCGAAAATTTGGGCCCGATTATTAATACCCAATACGATGAAGAAGCGCCTTATATTGCCGCCGATGGTCAAACCCTTTATTTTAGTTCGCAAGGGCATTCGAGTATGGGCGGGTTCGATATTTTTCAGGCATCAATAAGCGAAGAAGGTTCGTGGTCGGCACCCACTAATTTGGGCTTTCCGCTAAACACTCCGCAAGACGATATTTATTTTGTACCTACCGCCGATGGTTCAAACGGTTTTTATTCGTCGTTACGCGACGACAGCTTTGGCGAAATGGATATTTACTCAATGATAATGTCGGAAAAACAAGGTTCCGGAGTTACCATTTTAACCGGTAAATTTAGCATATGCACCGGTAAATTGCCCGTAATCGAAATTTCGGTTAAAGATTCCGAAACCGGCGAAACCATTGGAAATTATAGACCAAACGAAGTGTCGGGTCGGTTTGTTCTTTCGCTTAATACCGGCAGAAACTATTTTATTCAGTATCGAGCCGACGGTAAAGTATTTAGGTCGGAACCGGTTGAAATACCCGAAAATTCGCCTTTCCGACAAGTTGAAAGAAATATTAAATTGAGGTCGGGAACAGCTTGCGATGCGCAGTTTTTTGGTACTTCGAGCAGTTCGTTTTTTGGTGGCGATATGGAAGACGTTTTTATTATTGAAGGGGTAGTGTACGACGAGAAAATTGAGATTACCAATATTCTTTTTCCCTTTGGAAAAGCGAACAAAATTGACGAAAATAAAGACCTCGATTTTTTGGCGGCATATTTAAAAGAAAACAGAACAGCAGTTATTGAAATTGGTGCTTTTGCCGATGCTGTTGGTGCCGAAGATGTAAACTTACGTTTGACCGAAAAGCGTGCGCAAGTAGTTGTTGATTATTTGATGGAACGCGGCGCGTTGAAAAAACAGTTGGTAGCCAAAGGGTATGGCGAAGCCAATCCGATTGCATTAAACGAAAACCCCGACGGAACTTGGAACAAAGAAGCACAAGCATATAACCGCCGAATTGAATTTAAAGTGCTTACCCAAGGCGAATCGAAATTGTGGGTAAACCCCAATATTTTTGTGCCGGAGGAATATAGAATAAAAAAAGAGGAAGAATAACCTGTATACAAATGTGGTTAAAAAATGATAGAATTAGTCTGCGTGCGTTGGAGCCCGAAGACTTAAGTTTATTGTACGATTGGGAAAATAATGCCGATAATTGGTCGTTTGGCAATACCGTTGCTCCTTATTCCCGTCAAGCGCTGCATGAGTATATGCAACATGCCGATTTGGAATTATACACCAGCCG
>JAIFNC010000085.1 GCA_020047935.1 Bacteroidota bacterium | reverse complement strand
TGTAATTGCACACTTTTAGCTTGCATCATCTTTGTATTTATGTAATTATAGAAAATTCGCAAAGGTGGGCGCATAAAACTTGTAGCACCCGACAAAAATACAAAAAAATTCAGGTTCGAAACAAATTTAATTTTCTAAAATTAAAAAACAGTATGCAATATTGCTGAGAATTAACCTTTTGCATTTTCATCGAAAAGGGCGTAAACAAAGCCTTTTTCGGTGTGAAGCGGAGTAATCAGTTTTATTGTCAAAAAATAGGCAAGCAGCATTTCGGCATCGGTTTCGGTAAGCATACCGATAATAGCCAGCTTTTTAACGCTAATATGCGGGTTTTGCTTCAAATAATTCAGCAAAATAGTTTCTTTTTCCGAAAGGTGAAAACTTACCGGTCGATTTTCCGATTCAATTTGCCATGCCAATTCCTGCACTTTGTCGGCAACAATGTTTTCGTCGGCAATTCGCACGTAGGTTTGGTATTTTCCGGTTTCATCGGGTGCTTGGTAGGGGCGCAGTTTGCCCGGCGCAATGCTGATTTCGAGCACGGTTTTGCCCCAAACAACGTGGGTATTGGCAATAAATTCAACGGGCGGTTTGCAATACAACTGTGCCGCCGATTCTATCATATAATACTCTTCGTCGGTATTTATTCCGGCAATTTTGCCGTTGTCCTTTACGCCAATAAGTAATTTGCCTCCATTTGCGTTTGAAAAAGCCGCAATGCTTCGAGCTATTTTTTTCGAATCGTTAACGCTGAACTTAAAATCGAGCTGCGCATGTTCGCCTTGCGAAATTAGACTTTGCAGGCTATACGTTAATCACCTACCGGTATTCAAACTAAAACCTTGAAATTCACGCTTAAAAGCATAAAAAACAAATACTAATTTCAATTAAAAATTTACTCTTTTTTTTGGTATAAATAAAAAATTAACAACAAAACAATTATCTTTGAGCCGTAAAATCAAGAAAAAAGACTATGTCAATATTTCAAAAATCAGTTGTAAATAAGTACCTTAAGAACATAGATGAGCAAACAATAAATCAAGCATTTGAAAGATTTACAAAATTTTACGGGAATAAGTTAAAAATATTCAATATCATACATTTAAAAGAAGAAAATTACCAAGAAGGTTTTTTACGTGAAATCTTTGTCAATGTATTAGGTTATACGATTAATCCGGACATTAATTTTAATCTTACTACTGAATTTAAAAACCAGACAGACAGCAAAAAAGCGGATGGTGCAATTCTTATAAATGGGCAAGCAATTGGAGTAATTGAATTAAAATCGACCAAAACGGCATTCATTGAAAGTATAACAAACCAAGCATTTAATTACAAACACAATCAAGCAAATTGCAGATATGTAATAACTTCAAATTTTCATTTTTTGCGATTTTATATTGATAATTCAACAGAATTTGAAGAATTTGATTTGTTCGAATTATCGTTGGAAGAGTTTAAACGATTTTACTTGTTTCTTAGTAAAGAAAGCATTTTCAACGAAATACCATTAAAATTAAAAGAAGAAACTAAATTTCACGAAGAGAGTATTACCGTAAAATTCTATCGTGATTATAAGCAATTTAAAGATAAAATATTTGAAAATCTTGTAAAAAACAACCCTCAGTACGACAAATTAACCCTATTCAAAAAAACTCAAAAATTACTCGATCGTTTTATTTTTATTTGGTTTGCAGAAGATTCCGGATTAGTTGCACCGAATATGATTGCAAATACGATTCAGAAATGGAAAAATATTTTAAATAACGACGCTTATTTTACCCTACTAAGTCGGTTTCAGACAGTTTTTAAATATTTGAACGAAGGATATACTTTTCAAAATACAATTTATCCTGCTTTTAATGGAGGATTATTCAAAACTGACGAAATAATTGACAATCCGGAACTTATAATTGACGATGATATTTTACTGAATGATTGTTTGAAAATTTCAACTTATGATTTTAACACAGAAATAGACGTTAATATTTTAGGTCATATTTTTGAACATTCGTTAAACGAAATAGAAGGAATTACCGCAGAATTAAAAGGCGAAACCTTAGATAAAAAGAAAACTAAACGTAAAAAAGACGGAATTTTTTACACTCCAAAATATATAACACGGTATATTGTAGATAATTCAATTGGGACACTTTCTGCTGCGAAAAAAAAATTATTAAAAATCAATGAAATTGAAATATCTGAATTACACCGTAAAAATAATAAGGTTACAAAACAAGGAAAAGAACTTTTTGAAAGATTACAAACTTACAAAAAATGGCTATTCGATTTAAAAATACTTGATCCTGCTTGTGGTAGCGGAGCATTCTTAAACGAAGCATTAGATTTTTTAATTGCAGAACATAAGGAAATTGATGAATTTATTACAGAGCTAACCGGTAAAGAAAATTTACATTTCGATATAGACAAAACCATTCTTGAAAATAATATTTTTGGTGTTGATATTAATGACGAAAGCGTTGAAATTGCAAAACTTTCGTTATGGTTACGTACTGCGAAAAAAGACCGTCCGCTTTCTGATTTGAATAATAATATTAAATGTGGAAATTCTTTAATTGCAAAACATGAAATTGATTCGGAAAAAGCATTTGACTGGAATACTGAGTTTTCTTTCATTATGCAATCCGGTGGTTTTGATATTATTATAGGTAATCCGCCCTACGTTTTTACCAGAGAAAATATAAACGAAGTTCAAAAGGACTATTATATAAATCATTTTAAAACCTCTCAATACCAAGCAAACTTATATATTCTTTTTATTGAAAAAAGTATTGAGTTGCTAAAAACAAACGGATATCTGGGTTTTATTATTCCAAATGCTTGGTTAATGGTAAGTTCTGCCGAAAAGTTAAGACAATATTTAATCAATAACACTAGAATTTGTCAAATAGTAAATTTTTTGGGCGAAACATTTGAGCAAGCTGGCGTTGAACCGGTAATATTAAATCTTTGCAAGAAAAAGGAAGAAAATTATTCAGTTGAAATTTTCAATAATCTATCAGACGAATTTCAATTAGCACATACTATAAATATTAGCGAATTTACTAAAAATCAGGCTTGTGAATTTACCATTTTTTTAGATGATGAGAGCAATAAGATAATTAATAAGTTAAAACGAAATTCTTCTCATTTAAATGATTGTGCCGAAATAAAAGCCGGTTTAAAAGCTTACGAAAAAGGTAAAGGCAATCCTAAACAGAACAATTACGATGTCGAAACTAGACCTTTTGATTTTAAATTTAAAAAAGATAACACGACACATAAATATTTGGAAGGAAGAGATGTTTTAAGGTATGCGATAAACTGGACTGACAATTGGCTTCAATATGGTGAACAATTGGCAGCACCAAGAACTTTTAATATTTTTTCTGATAAAAAAATTATAATTAGAGAAATTGCCGGTAAATATCCAAAATCAATAATCGCGGTTTATACCGAAGAATTGTTCTTATTTAATATGAGTAATATTGCTGTGCTTGAAAAGCAAGGTAGTAATATTTCGCTTAAATATATTTTGGCTTTATTGAACAGCAAATTAATGTCTTTTTATTTTCTGAAAAACACAGCAAAATCTGTACGCAATTTATTTCCAAAAATAATTTTAAACGATTTACGAAAATTTCCGATTAAACAATTGGAATTTGAAAATCAACAACCTTTTATCGAACTTTCAACAAAAATGCTTGCATTGAACGAGCAATTGAATGCGAAACAAGGAGATTTCTATCAATTAATCCAATCAAATCTTAACTTATCAAAGTTAACAGAAAAGATTAAAGATATTTTCAATTTCGATTTCAAAGATTTTTTGGCAGAATTGAAGAAGCAAAAAATTGAAATAGAATTAAAAAAACAAAAGGAATGGATTGACCTTTTTAACGATTTTAAAAAACACATTAACGAACTACAATATCAAATAAATAAAACTGATACTGAAATAGACAACATGGTTTATGAAATTTACGAACTAACAACCGAAGAAATTGCTATAATTTAGTTTAAGCTTAAATTTAAGCATTTTAATACATTAGCTTACTTATATTTACAACATTTTTTAATGAACAACACAAGCACTTCGCAGACTAACAACATACTCAAAAAACGAATTATTGGAAGAAGCGATAAAATTGATTTTCCGATGCTTAAGCTTAAAGAAATTGATGTAAAAATTGATACCGGCGCATATACCTCGTCTATTCATTGTGTTAATTTCGAAAAAAAGAAGCTTAAAGGAAAAATTGTATTAAAATGCAACTTTCTCGACCCGGAACATTCGCTTTATCACGGTAAAGAGTTTGTTTTTGAAGAATTTAGCACAACCACTGTAAAAAGCAGCAACGGCGTAGCCGAAGAACGATATAAAATTAAAACCGAAATTAAAATTTTTGGTAAAAAATACCCTATTTTGCTTACTTTAGCCGAACGAACCGACATGCGTTTTCCGGTGCTTTTAGGTCGAAATTTTTTGAAGAAGAAATTTATTGTCGATGTTTCACGCACTTGTTTGTCGTATAAACGAAAAAAGAGAATCTTACTAAAAAAACATATAACAAAATAAATGAATCTAGTTATCCTATCGCGCAATCCTAAATTATATTCCACCCGCAGGCTATTAGAAACAGCAATAAAACGCGGACATAAGGTCGAAATTATCGACCCGCTGAAATGCGACATTGTAATTGAAAAACGACGACCGGAAATATATTACAAAGGTCAATCGCTCAAAGATATAGACGCCGTAATTCCGCGCATTGGTGCTTCGGTAACTTTTTATGGCACAGCGGTAGTGCGACAATTCGAAATGATGAAAGTATTTACAGCCGTCGATTCGCAAGCGCTGGTTCGCTCGCGCGATAAATTGCGCAGTTTGCAAATACTTTCGAAAGCGAATTTAGGCCTGCCAAAAACGGTTTTTACCAATTATTCGAAAAACGTAAAAGAAGTTATAAATAATGTTGGCGGCGCACCGCTAATTATCAAATTGCTCGAAGGAACGCAAGGCTTAGGCGTGGTTTTGGCCGAAAACCAAAACGCTGCCGAATCGGTTATTGAAGCTTTTAACGGTTTGCAAGCTCGAGTAATAGTTCAGGAATACGTAAAAGAGTCGAACGGTGCCGATATTCGTGCATTTGTGGTCGATGGGCAAGTGGTTGGCGCAATGAAACGCCAAGCAAAAGCCGGCGAATTCCGCTCGAACTTGCACCGTGGCGGCACTGCCGAATTAATTGAACTTACCGACGAAGAAGAAAATGCCGCCATTAAAGCTGCCCGTGCCATGGGTTTGGGTATTGCGGGGGTTGATATGTTGCAATC
>JAIFNC010000146.1:3825-7231 GCA_020047935.1 Bacteroidota bacterium | reverse complement strand
GACGGGTATCGGCTTTCGACTTATTTTTATAAGGACAAAGACAGTAAAGGCGGCAAAATTACCATGGGACCTGCTTGGGATTATGACATAGCGTTTAGGAATGCGAATTATTGCAGCGGCGACCTTACCGAAGGCTGGGCGTTCGAGTTTCCTTGTGCCGACGATTGGTTTCAGGGACCGGCATGGTGGAGCCGATTGTTGGAAGATGCCAAATTTACCGACAGACTAAAATGCCGATGGCAAGAACTGCGCGCAACAGCCTATAGCAATGCGGCTCTTTTTGCAACTATCGACTCGTTGTCGGGAAAAGTAAACGAAGCGCAAATACGTAATTTTCAGCGTTGGCCTATTCTTAATCAATGGGTTTGGCCCAATACCGAAGTAACCGGCAGTTACCACGCCGAAATTGACTTGCTTCGTAATTTTTTAACCGAAAGGTTGGCGTGGCTCGATATTTTTATGCCGGGCATTTGCACGCAACCTAAAGAAAACGAAAGTCCTTTTTATATTTTTCCGAACCCGGCTGCCGAAAATATGCTTGTTGCTGCCAATCATACTAAATTTGTTGAACTGCGAATAGTAACTCTTGGCGGCAGAACAATACATAAAATACGTACCGTTGCCATAAACGAGTATAATTTGCCGGTCGGAAATTTACCTCCCGGCATGTATTTTTTAGAAATTATAACCGTCGATAAACGATACGTACAAAAATTTGTGAAAAACTAAGTGTTGTTTTTTGCATATAAGTGCTGAATAATTCCGTCGGCCAAACCAATTTTTGGCACCATAATTTGGTGTGCACCGGACCATTTCATAGCTTTCAGAAAAATTTTGGCTGCCGGTTCAATAACATCGGCTCGGTCGGGGTTTAGTCCCAGTTTTTTAATACGCTCGTTTACTGTAAGTTTTTTAATGTTGTAGTAAAATTCGCCTAACTCATCGCGGTATAAGGTTTGATCGGGCGCTTTGTTTTTCAGTTTGAAAATTTTATTGATATTTCCGCCCGAACCTATTACGGTTATGCTCGAATATTTAAATTTTATTTCGTTTAGCCATTTTTTCATGCGTTTAATTTCAGCAATGCCTACTTTTTTATTCAACAACCGCAAAGTGCCTATACGAAACGAATCGGATGCTAGTCGTTCCTTGTTCGAAAAAAGTGTCATTTCGGTACTTCCTCCTCCCACATCTATATATAAATACGTGTTGCGATTTTTAACAATATTTCCCAAATGGGTCGAATAAAGTATTTCGGCCTCCTCTTGTCCCGAAATAAGTTCTATTTGCAAACCCGATTTTTCTTTTACATATTCAATTACTTCCAAGCTGTTAGCTGCTTCGCGCATAGCAGAAGTAGCGCATGCTCGGTAGGCAACCACATCCGAAAGCTCAATAAATTTACTGAATCCTTCCATGGCAAGGCTTAGCCTTTTACAATTTTGCTCCGAAATTATTCCGGTAGTAAAAACTTCGTTACCCAACCGAACCGGCATTCGAATTAGCGACGATTTTTGAAACCCGGTTTCATCCTCATCCTCATCTTCAACCACATTCATAATTAATAACCGAATAGCATTACTGCCAATATCAATGGCGGCGTATTTTTTTAAGTTCATTGGTTTACTGTAAATTCAAATTCTTATTCAAATTTTTTCGATACAAATATACTAATTGAAATTCAGCTTCAAAAAAAATAATAAAAACTGAAAACAAATTTGTATTTCGAATTGGTTATGCCAATTATTGTTAATTTTACAAGGTTTTATTTCGACAATATAAAACAGACTAAATTGTTGTTTTATATTGAATTAGAACTGACCAATATAAAAAAGATTTCCAAAGAATAATTGCATTCAATAAAAAGTAATGGTAGAAAGAATTACGATAGAACAAGCGCTTGGGTTACAGAAGCAATTAACCATAATTGATGTACGAACTCCTGCCGAATTTGAACAAGGGCATATTCCGGGCGCTGTAAACATACCGCTTTTCAGCAACGAAGAGCGCGCCAAAGTTGGTACAATTTACAAGCAACAAAGCAAGGAGCAAGCTATTAATTTGGGAATGAAATATGTAAAACCCAAATTGGAACACTATATTACCGAGTCGGTGCGTGTTGCAAACGGTTCGGAAGTTATTGTGCATTGCTGGCGTGGCGGAATGCGCAGCGGTTCGTTTGCGCAACATTTGTCCGACCATGGTTTCAGTAAGGTATATGTTATTGAAGGCGGCTATAAAACTTTTAGAAATTTGGTGCTTGCTTTTTTCGAAAAACCAATTAAGTTAAAGGTTTTGGGCGGATACACCGGTTCAGGGAAAACCGACATATTGCAAAGCTTGAAAAATTTGGGCGAACAAATAATTGATTTAGAATTTTTTGCCAACCACAGAGGTTCGGCTTTTGGCAGCTATGGGTTGGGTAAGCAACCTACCGCCGAGTATTTCGAAAATATGGTTTATATCGAATTTCAAAAACTCGATTTGAATAAATTTATTTGGGTTGAAGACGAAAGCCACCATATAGGCTCAGTGTTTGTGCCGCATGCATTGTTTTTACAAATGGAAAGTGCCAACTTAATGTTTGCTGAAGTTCCGCTCGAATTGCGTGCCGAATATTTGGTTGAAACCTACGGTAAACTGAATAAAACCGATTTGGCTGAAGGGGTTTCGAAAATTTCGAACCGATTGGGGTTTGACCGAGCAAAAGTGGCACTTACAAAACTCGACGAAGGAAACTTGTTTGAAACTGCCAAAATTACGCTCGAATATTACGATAAATATTACACAAAAGGGCTTTCGCGACGAAATCCGGACCGAATTATTCGCATTCCGTTGAATTCGTGCAATGTTTTTATTATGAATTTCAACGAAATAAAACTTACACAATATAGCCACGGTGCGGGTTGCGGATGCAAAATTTCGCCGCAAGTGCTGAGTACTATTCTAAAAAACAAACTTACTACCGAAAACGACAAAAATTTGCTGGTGGGCAACAGTACCAACGACGATGCTGCGGTATACGATTTAGGCAACGGCACCGGTATGCCATTTCCGATGTGTATGCAATGGGGGGCAAACCGCTTATGGCTATAGCAATACTCGGCTGGCCTATCGATAAATTGGATGCCGAAGTGGCTTCGGAAGTTATTCGCGGCGGGCGCGAAGTTTGCCAAGCTATCGGTATTCCGTTGGCGGGCGGACACAGTATAGATAATCCGGAACCTTTGTTCGGTTTGGCGGTAACCGGTATTGTTGATATCGCAAATTTGAAACAGAATAACACCGCAAAAGCCGGTAATATGTTGTATTTGTCCAAACCGCTCGGAATTGGTGCATTAACTACAGCACAAAAAAATGGAGTGCTAAAACCGGAGCATAGCCAAATAGCCATTAATTTAATGCT